>NZ_JAELTX010000926.1 GCF_016429065.1 Pedobacter sp. ASV17 | reverse complement strand
GAAAGAAACAGGATTGTTGGTACACATCGCTGAACTGGATATTTCCCTGTTGGGCCCCAGCGAAACTTCAGTGCCAACGGCAGATCTTACCAATCGTAGAAACCTACAAAAATCATTGTATTACAACTGTCTCTTATACACATCTGACGCTGCCGACGACTGAGCCGGTGTGTAGATCTCGGTGGTGGCCGGGTGATTAAAAAGGGGGGGGGGGGGGGGGGGGGGGGGGGGGGGGGGGGGGGGGGGGGGGGGGGGGGGGGGGGGGGGGGGGGGGGGGGGGGGGGGGGGGGGGGGGGGGGGGGGGGGGGGGGGGGGG
>NZ_JAELTX010000925.1 GCF_016429065.1 Pedobacter sp. ASV17 | reverse complement strand
CCCCCCCCCCCCCCCCCCCCCCCCCCCCCCCCCCCCCCCCCCCCCCCCCCCCCCCCCCCCCCCCCCCCCCCCCCCCCCCCCCCCCCCCCCCCCCCCCCCCCCCCCCCCCCCCCTTTTTAATGACACGCCCACCACCGAGATCTACACACCGGCTCAGTCGTCGGCAGCGTCAGATGTGTATAAGAGACAGATTTCAAACTGCCTTGGGGCAAAGTTCTCCCGCACTAAGAGAGCAAGCTGCAAAAGAAATTGAAACGGCACTTGGTTTTAAATCTATCTTAACAGAATATCAATCGTTAAAGGATAGCTTGCCCAAC
>NZ_JAELTX010000924.1 GCF_016429065.1 Pedobacter sp. ASV17 | reverse complement strand
AGTCACTGGATTTTTAATGTCAAAATTTTCGGTGAACGCGGTAATGGCCATGGCTTTTACTACTGCGTTTGGTTTTGAAGAACCAATGGCAAAAAGTGCTACTCTTTCGGCACATAAACCTGAGGGACTGTCTCTTATACACATCTGACGCTGCCGACGACTGAGCCGGTGTGTAGATCTCGGTGGTGGGCGGAGCATTAAAAAGGGGGGGGGGGGGGGGGGGGGGGGGGGGGGGGGGGGGGGGGGGGGGGGGGGGGGGGGGGGGGGGGGGGGGGGGGGGGGGGGGGGGGGGGGGGGGGGGGGGGGGGGGGGGGGGG
>NZ_JAELTX010000923.1 GCF_016429065.1 Pedobacter sp. ASV17 | reverse complement strand
CCCCCCCCCCCCCCCCCCCCCCCCCCCCCCCCCCCCCCCCCCCCCCCCCCCCCCCCCCCCCCCCCCCCCCCCCCCCCCCCCCCCCCCCCCCCCCCCCCCCCCCCCCCCCCCCCTTTTTACTGATCCGCCCACCACCGAGATCTACACACCGGCTCAGTCGTCGGCAGCGTCAGATGTGTATAAGAGACAGACTTTATTAATCTCGTAAGCGTTCCATGTGCTTTACAAGACCAATGCCATAGTTAATAAATTGAATGATAGACAATTACAAAATAACGCAACATAAAAAATGCCCGATATCGAACATTTTGTTTGAT
>NZ_JAELTX010000922.1 GCF_016429065.1 Pedobacter sp. ASV17 | reverse complement strand
TTATAGCGATGGTTATCGTTGTCCTATCCCGCCAGAGGAAAATGATTTGGCTTTGGCTATTAAGGCTGGTGAGCAAAAATACACTGGCGAGAAGAAGCATCGAAATTAATATTTGATTATTAGGTATCTGTCTCTTATACACATCTGACGCTGCCGACGACTGAGCCGGTGTGTAGATCTCGGTGGTGGGCGGATGATTAAAAAAGGGGGGGGGGGGGGGGGGGGGGGGGGGGGGGGGGGGGGGGGGGGGGGGGGGGGGGGGGGGGGGGGGGGGGGGGGGGGGGGGGGGGGGGGGGGGGGGGGGGGGGGGGGGGGGG
>NZ_JAELTX010000921.1 GCF_016429065.1 Pedobacter sp. ASV17 | reverse complement strand
CCCCCCCCCCCCCCCCCCCCCCCCCCCCCCCCCCCCCCCCCCCCCCCCCCCCCCCCCCCCCCCCCCCCCCCCCCCCCCCCCCCCCCCCCCCCCCCCCCCCCCCCCCCCCCCCCTTTTTACTGATCCGGCGACCACCGAGATCTACACACCGGCTCAGTCGTCGGCAGCGTCAGATGTGTATAAGAGACAGGTTAAAGGGTCTACACTTTTCCTAAACTTTCTAGTTAATGTAGTTCTATGAATAAATGGATAAAAAGCGTGCTCAGCAATCTTATTCTTATTTCCAACATAGTTTGACACCCACATTCGATCTTTTG
>NZ_JAELTX010000920.1 GCF_016429065.1 Pedobacter sp. ASV17 | reverse complement strand
CCCCCCCCCCCCCCCCCCCCCCCCCCCCCCCCCCCCCCCCCCCCCCCCCCCCCCCCCCCCCCCCCCCCCCCCCCCCCCCCCCCCCCCCCCCCCCCCCCCCCCCCCCCCCCCCCTTTTTAATCACCCGCCCCCCACCGAGATCTACACACCGGCTCAGTCGTCGGCAGCGTCAGATGTGTATAAGAGACAGGGATATGAAGGGAATGAAAATGCCTAACAACGGAAGTCCTAAACAGACGCAGACTATTTATACCTGTCCCATGCACCCTGAAATTCAATCGGGCAAGCCCGGAAATTGCCCTAAGTGCGGAATGAAA
>NZ_JAELTX010000110.1 GCF_016429065.1 Pedobacter sp. ASV17 | reverse complement strand
ATGGGAAAACCAGCATTACCGTAACCCTAGAGGAAGATGATGCCAAAGGACTTTCTGAAGTAGTAGTAATTGGTTATGGTACGGCCAGCAGAAAAGATGTTACTGGCGCCATTTCCAGTGTTAATGCTGCCCGTTTGGAAAACGAAAATCCTCAAAGTGTAGCCGACATCCTAAAAGGCAACATTGCAGGGATGAGCGTAAGCTTAAATACCAGTGCTAAAGGTGGTGGTGATTTATTGGTTAGGGGAAAATCAACCCTTACGGCTGGTAACTCGCCATTAATTGTATTAGACGGAATTATTTACAATGGTCAATTATCCGACATCAACCCTAACGACATTGAAAGTGTCGATGTACTAAAAGATGCCAGTTCTTTGGCCGTTTATGGTGCCAAAGCGGCCACAGGGGTAGTAGCCATTACCACTAAAAAAGGAACAGGCGCTAAACCAACCATTACTTTTAACACCAATGTTGGCTTTGCTCAATTAGCACAAAACATGAGGCCATATGATGGTCCAGGATTTATAAATTGGCGTGCCGATGTAATGAGAAGCGGTGCATCTACTCCTGACTATTTGTACAATGACCCTAGAAACCTGCCTGCAGGAGTAACCTTGGCCCAATGGCTAAATGGACAAACTGGCGATCCTGTTGACCTGTGGTTAAACAGATTAAATTTAACCGCTAACGAAAAAGCAAACTATTTGGCTGGCAAAACCACCAATTGGTATGATGATATCTTTAGAACTGGTTTCCGTCAGGACCATACTTTAAGTGTAAGTGGCAGCAAAGAAGACATTAGATATTACATGTCTTTAGGCTACCAAAAAAACCAAAACTTAATTGAGGGTGGTGAGTTTAGCACCGTAAGATTTCGATTGAACCTAGAAAGCCAAATTGCCAAGTTCATGACCGTTGGTGCAAACATTCAGTATGCAGATAGAGATGAAGGCGCTATTGAGGCTGATTGGGGTCAATTGATCAATCTTTCGCCATATGGAGATAAATATAATCCTGATGGCAGCTTGCGTAGAATCCCCACTGATGATGTAGGTTTAAATGCCAGAAATCCGTTTTTGGATATGACCTATAACAGCAGAATGAACAGACAAAATACCTTGTTCGGAAGCTTGTACAGTAAAATAACCTTGCCATTTGGCATTACCTATCAGCTAAACTTTAGCCCTGGTATTGATATGTATCGTACATTCAATCACTTGTCTTCACAAAACCCTAATGTAATTACACCAGGAGGTTCAGTAACTAGAGCAAACGAAACCCGTTACAATTGGCAGGTAGATAATTTGTTAAAATGGAATAGAACCTTTAATAAAATCCATAATGTAGATGTAACCTTACTTGCAAATGCAGAGAAATATCAAACTTGGTGGACAAATGCAGGCAACTCTGGATTTATTCCAAGCGATATTTTAGGTTATCACAATTTAGCATCGGGTGTTTTACCAAACGTAAATGCAGAAGACAAAGTATATACAGGTGACGCCTTGATGGCAAGAGTGAATTATAGCTTGATGCAACGCTATTATCTTACCCTATCGTTAAGGAAAGATGGTTACTCGGTATTTGGGGTAAATTTTAAAGATGCTACTTTCCCTGCAGCAGCCTTAGCCTGGACATTTACCGAAGAGTCGTTCATGAAAAACATCAAATGGCTAAACTACGGTAAACTACGTTTCTCTTATGGTATTAACGGTAATAGGGACTTACGCAACCCAAGTAACGGAACAGTTGAACCTTATGCAGCTTTAGCCGTATTAACTACAGGCAAATCAGTAGGCGTTGACGCCAATGGAAATGTGGTATCTATTACTACTTTAGCTAATGGTGGTCGTATGGCCAATTCTAACCTAAAATGGGAAGAAACCAGGGCCTTTAACATTGGTTTAGACTTCTCTGTATTAAAAGACAGATTAAGCGGAACAGTAGAATTCTATTCAAAACAAACCAAAAACCTTTTGGTGGAGCAAAAAGTACCTGACATTACAGGCTATGATTATGTTTATTCAAACTTAGCTGAAATCAAAAACAAGGGGATGGACCTTACCTTGAACAGCAGAAACTTTAACAGTACCAATTTCAAGTGGAATACCAATTTCACGATGTCATTCTCAAGAAACAAAATTGTTAAACTGGCATTACCTACCGACGACCCTGCAAACGGTTGGTTCATTGGTAGAGATATCAATAGTGTGTGGGATTACAGAGTAGTAGGGGTATGGCAAGAAAACGAAGTAGCAGAAGCTAATAAGTTCAATAAGGCAATCAGACCAGGTGACTTCAAGTTACAAGATAGAGATGGAAACTATATTTATGGTGATGCCGATAAAGACTTCTTAGGCTTCACCACACCTCGCTTCATTTTTGCGATGAGAAATGAGTTTAACATTTTCAAAAACTTCGATGTTTCCTTCCAATTGCTTTCTAATTGGGGACAGTTGAAACAATTCAATACCGCTAAAAATCAACCAGGTAGTGTAGGTTTTGCTCGTATGACTTCATATCAAGTTCCTTATTGGACGCCATCAAATCCAATTAACGACTATTCAAGATTAAACTCAGGAACAAGTGGTACCAGCTTCAACGTATACAGAGACAACTCTTTCATCAGATTAAACTCTGTAGCCGTAGCCTATACTTTACCACAAGGTTTACTAAGCAAAGTGAAAGTGAAAAACGCGAAAATTTATGCCAACGTAAATAATGCTTATGTATGGGCCAAAGACTGGAATTTCTGGGATCCTGAAAACAACGGACCTACGCCAAGATATTACACCCTAGGTTTGAATGTTTCTTTATAATGCTAATAAAAATGAAAAATATAAATAAGAAAATTGTTGTATCATGCTTATCGGTGCTCTTGTTGGCCGATATGGGTTGTAAAAAAGCCTTTTTGGATACAGATATGCTATCTACTTATCAGCCAACAAGTTTAAGTACCCCAGGAGCAATGCGTTCTGCCTTGGCTGGAGTAGCAACAGTGGTAAGAAGTGAATACTTTGGTGATTCTGCACCAATGCTAACCGAATCGATTTTTTCAGATGTGGCTGTAGAAGGCACTACCGATAAAAGTACACCAGCTCAAGATTTGGTGACCCGTATCACTCCTGATGCGAACTTGAACAGTGACGATTTCAACAAAATTGGCTGGTACTGGACCAATGAATATCGTGGTATAAGACAAGCCAACACGGTAATTACCAATATCGATATTCCCAAATATGCTTCTGATGCAGAAAAAAATGCCATTTTAGGCTCTGCTTATTTCTACAGGGCTTATTTCTATTATAAACTGGTACATCAGTTTGGTGACATCCCTGTTTTATTAAAAGATTTAGATGCTCCACGTACCGATTTCTATTCTACCAAAAGAGATGTGATTTTGGCAAGAATGAAAACGGATTTGGAATTTGCTCAAACTTGGGTAACAGATGCTGTAGCCAAAGGCGAGGTAACCAAGGGGGCGGTAAGTCACTTGTTAACTAAAGTAAATTTGGCCCTAGCCAAGTTTGATGACGCCATCACTTCGGCCACCAACGTTATTAACGGCGGTAAATATGCCTTGATGACCACTCGTTTTGGTAGCACTGCTGCTGATATCACTAAAAACGTGGTATGGGATTTACACAGGATGGACAACAAAGCCATTCCAGCTAACAGAGAAGCTTTATTTTTAGTACTGGATAGAGATGCTTTCCGTGATTTAGGTGCAACGGGCAATGGTTCACAATTGATGCGTAATACCGTACCAGCATGGCACTTTGCCAACGTGAAAACACCATCTGGAGCTACAGCAATGGTAGATGCTGCTACTGCAGAAATTCCATTGACCAGAATGTACGGCAGAGGAATTGGTAGATACCGTGGTACGCCTTATAGCACACAATACATCTGGACAGATAATACCGACTACAGACATGCTAAAGGAATGTGGATGGACATGACAGATTTAGTTTACAACAATCCTGCATTAAAAACCTCTTCTAATTTAGCTGATAGAGCATTATATGGCCAACCATTGCAACCTTATAACTCCTCTAACGTAGCACAAAGATTTCAAAATGGCGCTTTAGATACCATTCGTCACTGGTTTGGTTGGCCACATTACAAAGTGTTCATCAACTCAACAAACGCCTTGGCGGTTGACCCTTATTGGAACCCACCTCGTGGCACCAACACCGACTGGTATGTGTTCCGTTTAGCAGAAACGTATTTGTTACGTGCCGAAGCTTACTATTGGAAAGGTGATTTGGGCTTAGCGATGCAAGACATTAATGAAGTAAGAAGACGTGCCAATGCCACGCTTTTAACTGACGCCAGCAAAATCACCATCGGTACCATTTTAGATGAACGTGCGAGAGAACTATTCTGGGAAGAATCACGTAAAACAGAGTTAACCCGTATAGCCTTTATTTTTGCACAAACAGGTAAAGCAGCCTACAACGGAAAAACCTATAGCTTGGCTACTTTTTCAGATAACAACTTCTTCTACGATCGTATCATGGAGAAAAATGATTTCTACAAAAACAATGTACCAACGTTGCAAGGGGTAAAATATACCATTGCTCCATACCATGTGTTATGGCCAATTCCTGCTTCGGCACAAAGGTTTAACACCACTGGGCATATTAACCAAAACAAAGGCTACGTAGGCTACGAGACCAATGTTCCTGCAAAGGACAAAATTGAATAATTGATTTTTTTTTCATAAAATAGGTTAGTTGATTGGAGGAGCATCCAAACGGGTGCTCCTTATTTACTTCATCTCGCTCAAATAAATGCAAATAATTTCCCCTTAATTTAATTGATCACCCGTAAAAGTATTTTCTTGAAAACAAAACTCACTATCCTCCTCATATTTAGCTTCATTCAAGTTTTTTCGCAGCAGAAAATAAATGTAACGCCAAGAACGGTAATAAATATCAATCAAAACTGGAGTTTCTCTAAAGACCCAAAGTCACAAGGTTACGCACTACTAAAATACACCCCAGTAAATATTCCCCATACATGGAATGCTTTTGATGTTTTGGATGACGTACCTGGCTACTACAGAGGAGTGGGGTATTACAAGAAAAAGCTTCAACTTCAACCTACCTGGAAAACAAAGAAAATATACCTTGATTTTGGTGGCGCAAACCAAGAAACTGAAATTTATTTAAATGGTAAAAAAATCGGAAACCACATTGGTGGTTACACTGGTTTCACCATTGCTTTAAAAGATTTAAAGTTCAATGGCAATGATGAAATCATTGTAAAAGTTGATAATAGCCATAATGAATCAATAGCCCCTTTATCGGGCGATTTCACCTTTTTTGGTGGCTTATACCGAAATGTTTCTTTGGTAATTGTTAACGATGCACATTTTGCAGAAGAACAATATGGCACCAATGGCGTATACATTCATACAGAAAATGTAAGCCAACAAAATGCTACTATTCAAGTGAAAGGTAATATCGCCGATCACACTACAGGCAAACCGTTAAAAGTAATCACTACCATTACTGATGCCGCCGCTAATAAAGTGGGCGAAAGCAGCATCGTTGGTGCTAATGCTTTTCAACTTCCTAAAATAGAAATCAAGAACCCAATTTTATGGTCTCCAGAAAGACCTTACTTATACCGAGCCATTACCAAGTTGATAGATCCAACAACGAATAAGGTATTGGATGAAATCAAAACAAATGTTGGCTTAAGATATTTCAGCTTTGATGCTGAAAAAGGCTTTTTCCTAAATGGGAAACCCACCAAGTTAATTGGTGCTAGTCGCCATCAGGATTTTGCCAAAATGGGCAATGCCGTACCTACTTCATTACAAGTTAAAGATGTAGAGCTGCTCAAGGCCATGGGAGGAAATTTCTTGCGTGTGGCACATTATCCGCAAGACCAAGCCATTCTCGACGCCTGTGATCGTTTGGGTATTTTAGCTTCTGTTGAAATTCCAGTAGTCAACGAAATCACCGAAAGCGAAGCCTTTTACAATAACTGCAAAGCCATGCAGATAGAAATGATCAAGCAAGGCTACAACCATCCAAGCATTATCATGTGGGCCTATATGAACGAGGTATTGCTTAAAATGCGCTACGGAAATGATCCTGAAAGAAAGAAGACTTATTTAAAAAGCATTGAAAATCTTGCGCAGCAATTGGAAGATTTGACCCGCAAAATGGATCCTACACGTTATACCTTAATGAGCAATCATGGTGATGTCAACGGCTATACCAATGCTGGTTTAACCAAAATACCAATGGTAGTAGGATGGAACCTTTACCAAGGCTGGTACGGCGGAAAATCCGAGGACTTTGGTCCTAATTTGGACAAAATCCATGCAGGCATGCCTGATAAACCGTTAATGGTGACCGAATACGGGGCAGACGTTGACCCAAGAATACATGCGGAGCTTCCCGTTAGGTTCGACAAGAGTTTAGAATATGGGATGGATTACCATCAAATTTATATCAAGGCCATCATGCAACGCCCTTTCATTGCAGGTGCTGCAGCGTGGAATTTATCCGATTTCAGTTCTGAAACCAGAAATGAAACCATGCCAGGAATCAACAACAAAGGATTGCTTACCTTGGATAGGAAACCTAAAAATACCTATTTCCTATACAAAGCAAACTTTAGTCCAGTGCCTTATATTAAAATTGGTGACGGCTCATGGACATTAAGATCTGACGTTAAGACTAAACAAAACCTAAGCGTCATCAGTAATTTAGATAGCGCCACATTAACCGTAAACGGAAAAACTTATGAAAAAAAGGCCTTTAATGAAGCACTGGCGAATTGGGTGATTGATCTTAAGTCGGGTAAAAACACCCTCATTGCCAAAGGCTACAAAAATGGAAAGCTATATACCGATCAAAGCACTATTGATTTTGTATTGCAACCACAAGACTTCTTAAACGGAAGCCATTCTTTTAACATCCTAATGGGTTCACAAAGACAGTTTATAGATGACCAGCAACGAATTTGGCTACCAAGCAAAGCTTACGAACAAAATAGCTGGGGTCACTTAGGCGGAGAGACTTTCAAGATCAAAAATAGTGGCAGAATGGCTTATGGCTCAGATAAAAATATCATCGGTACCCAAAACGACCCTATTTATCAAACCCAGCAAGTGGGGATAGATGGATACCAGCTCACCGTACCTAAAGGAAAATATGAAATCACCTTACATTTTGCAGAGCTGATGGGAAATGGTATACAAACCAATTTACCTTACAACTTGGATAGCCTAATTGCAGAAGGGAAGGACGTACCACCTCAACGTATTTTTGATGTTTACCTGAATGGTAAGTTGATGATCAAAGCTTTAAACTTAGCCGCTAAATATGGTGTTGCGCAGAAAGTTGAAAGAAAGTTTGAATGCGTAGTTAGTGACGATAAAGGCATTCAGCTCACTTTTAAAAGTGTGGAAGGAAAACCTGTTTTAAATGCCCTACAAGTAAAAAAAGTAAAATGATAGCCTGTCAAAAAGGATGATTGGTACGCAAACGTTTTCGTGTTTTTTCGTCGCTATTTTTTCAACATGTTTCGGATTGAACTAGCCATTATTAATCATTCGAAAACAGTGGATATACTTTAATAAAAGCATTTCAAAAATACAAGTAACAAACTGTAATTTAATTAATTAAAAAATTTAAAACATCAAAAAGGTTATACTGTAGCACCAGCAAACTAAACAGCAAAATAGCCTCTCCCATGGAGCCGACTTAATGAAGTTGAGCCAACACAGACGGGAGAGAGTTTGCCAAACAAAAAGGGTTTTGTAGCTTACAGGGATAAAAATGTCGGGGAAAACCCAACATTCAACCAAATAAAAACTTTAAGTATGTTCAAAAAAATCAATCTGCTATTTCTATTCTTAATTGCAGTAAGCCAAGGGCTACAAGCTCAAAACTCAAAACGGTTAAATACTGGTTGGGAGTTTGTAAAACAAGATTTGGGAGGTATTTGGGAAGCCGTGCGTACCGCAGGCAAAGGAAATCCAGAAGAGCTACCATTTTGGCAAAAAGTTAATTTACCACATTGCTTTAACGCTACCGATGCCACCAATCCCGATGTTCATTATTATCAGGGACCAGGCTGGTACCGTACCAACATTGATATAGAGAACCCGTACGCCAATGGTAGAACGCTATTGCATTTTGAAGGTGCAGGGCAAAAAACAGAAGTATACATTTATACCACAAAAGTAGCTACACATGTGGGCGGTTACGATGAATGGACTGCCGATATTACCGATGCCGTAGCTGCTTTTAAGAAGCTGCCTGTTTATCAAACACAATTTAAGGGCAAAGTTCCAGTCATCATCCGTTGCGACAACAGCAGGGATTTGGAAATGATGCCTTCCAGTTTATCTGATTTCAACGTTTACGGTGGGCTTTATCGTTACCTCAACTTAGTTTACAATCCATCTTTGGCGGTAGATAAGATTTTTGCTAACGCTTCCGTTGACGCCAAAGGAAGTTTAGGTAAACTGTCTATCAAAGCGAGATTGCTTAATGCCGATCAACTCAAAACGGCGACCTTAAAAATCAACTTGGTTGATCCAAACGGGAAAAATGTTTTAAGTATCGATAAAAGTATCAATACCTTTCAAGGTGATTCACTATTGTTAGAAACCAGTCTTAAATCGCCAAAATTATGGTCAACGGAATTACCACAACAATACGAAGTAAAATTGAGTTTATCTGCCAATGGACAAACTTATCAATTGAACCAAAAGATAGGATTCAGACATTTTGAATTTGTAAAGAAAGGTCCCTTTACGCTTAATGGAAAAAGATTGTTGCTACGCGGTACCCACCGACACGAAGACCACGCTGGAGTTGCCGCTGCCATGACCGAAGAAATGATGGTAACGGAAATGAAGATGATGAAAGAAATGGGCGTCAACTTCATTCGCTTGGGGCACTACCAGCAATCTCGCATCATTCTTGATCTTTGCGATAGCCTAGGTATTTTGGTTTGGGAAGAAATTCCTTGGTGCCGTGGTGGTTTGGGAGGTGCAGTTTACCAAGCTCAAGGCAAGCGTATGCTCACCAACATGATCGAACAACACTACAATCATCCCTCCATTATTATTTGGGGCTTAGGCAACGAGAACGATTGGCCAGGTGATTTCAGTGAGTTCGACAAAGAGAAAATACGCACTTACATGAAAGAGCTAAACAGCTTATCGCACCAATTAGATCCATCAAGAAGCACCGCCATTAGACGTTGTGATTTCTGTAGAGATATTGTAGATGTGTATTCGCCTTCTATTTGGGCAGGTTGGTATCGTGGCAACTACACCGAGTATAAAAGCGTTTCGCAGGGCGAATTTGACAAATCAGACCGTTTCCTGCACGTAGAATGGGGAGGAGATAGCCACGCCAGACGCCACTCTGAAAATCCAGACAATGCTCTGTTAAAGATCAGACAAGGTGGTGGTGCCGATGAAAGGGCAGGAGATGCCTCTTTATACGGTGGCGCCGCAAGGGTAAGTAAAGATGGTGATTGGAGCGAAAGTTACATTGCCAACCTTATTGACTGGCATTTGAAAGAACAAGAAACCATGCCTTGGCTTTCGGGAACTGCCTATTGGCCTTTTAAAGATTTCAGTACACCTATCCGCCCTGAAAACCCAGTACCTTACGTGAACCAAAAAGGGGTAATTGAACGTGATTTCACCAAAAAAGAATCCTTCTATATTTTTCAATCTTATTGGACCAATACACCAATGGCTCATATTTACGGACACTCGTGGCCAGTACGTTGGGGAGCAGAAGGGGAAGAAAAAATGGTAAAGGTTTACTCTAACTGTGATGAAGCTGAGCTTTTTGTGAATGGAAAAAGTTTTGGCGTAAAGAAACGCAATAGTCAAGATTTCCCTGCCGCTGGATTGCGTTGGTCAGTCCCAATGCAAAAAGGAACTTATCATTTTAAAGTAGTGGCTAAGAAAGGTAAAGTAACCGTTACCGATGAAATTACCCAAGAATACCAAACAGAGAAATGGGGCAAACCAACGCAACTTAGCTTAAATAAAATCGGCGAAGCCGATGGTATAGCCACCGTAGAAGTAAAAGCTTACGATGCCAATAAAGTACTTTGCTTAGATGCGGCCAATGAAGTCAATTTCAATTTAATTGGTGACGGAGAACTCATTAAAGACCAAGGAACTTCTACTGGTTCTTCTAAAGTTCAACTTTATAATGGACGAGCAATTATTAAGCTTAAAACAAACCAAAAGAAAAGTATCGTATCCGTAAGTGCAAAAGATTTACAAACTGTTTTTCTAAATATCGAATAACAAAAATATCATGATAAAAGGCCTGAAACTAATCCTATTGTTCACCACATTAACCGTTACTACTGCGTTTGCACAAAATACATTTAAAGCACAAGCCACAGCAGTTTTAAAAGCGCAAGTACTTAAGGAAGCAGCTTGGGCCATGCAACAACAACCTGTTACCGTTACCGCAAGTAGCTCTCCTAAAAGTGCAGGTGGCAAACATGATTTCTTTTCGGAAGCCGATTATTTTTGGCCAGACCCTAAAAATCCTGATGGTCCATACATCAACAGAGACGGGATGTCGAACCCCGAAAACTTTGTGGCCCATCGTTATGCTATGATCCGCTTTAGTGAAATTATTGGAGCATTGGCTTCGGCCTATCAAATTACTGGCGATGAGAAATACGTTAAACACGCCATTGTACACCTAAAAGCATGGTTTGTAAACCAAGAGACTTTAATGAACCCAAATTTAGCTTACGCACAAGCCATCAAAGGTTTATTTACAGGCAGAAGCTGGGGAATTATCGATTCCATTCACTTGATGGAAGTGGCGCAAGGAGTGGTGGTGATGGAAAAATCAAAATCATTGGATAAAGCAACCTTAGCCACCATTAAAAAGTGGTTTTCAGATTACATCTTATGGTTAAACACCAATAAGAATGGGATTGCCGAAAAAAATGCAAAGAACAACCACGGCACTTGTTGGGCCATGCAGGTAGCTTCATTTGCTAAATTGGTAAATGATCAGCCAATGCTCGATTCGTTGAGGTTGCAATATAAAAATGTGTTTCTGCCTAACCAAATGGCCGATGACGGCAGTTTCCCTTTGGAGATGAAAAGAACAAAGCCTTATGGTTATGCCATTTTTAACTTAGATGCCATGACCGTATTATGCCAAATTCTATCGACCCCAAAAGATAACTTGTGGACTTATGAAACTACTGATGGCAAATCCATAAAAAAAGGGTTGGCATACCTATATCCCTACATTGCTGATAAATCAAAATGGACTTTAAAACCCGATGTGATGTATTGGGAAAATTGGCCAGTGGCACAACCTTTTCTACTATTTGGCGCTAACCATTTTGGCAAACAAGCTTGGTTCAATACGTGGAAAAGCTTAGATTTAAAGCCTACCAATGCCGAAGTCATCAGAAACCTGCCGATCAGACATCCACTCATCTGGTTATAGCCTCAAACAACCATTAAACTAGGAAAAAACAATTATAAACACGTATGAAACTTAAAATTACCACCGCATTATTACTCGCTGCGTTAGGAGCACAGGCGCAAAAAATAGATGTGCCAAAAGCGATGAAATCTGCAGAACTTCAAACCGATGTTTTGGTGAAAAATGTTGATTCGGCCAGAAAAATCAAACCTAATCAAGTATCACCTAGAACCGTAGAAAAAGGACAATTTAAAATGGTGGTATCAAGAGATTGGACCAGCGGTTTCTTTCCTGCGCAATTATGGTATTACTACGAATTCTCTAAAGATAAAAAGTGGTTAGAATTAGCTAAAAAATATACAGAGGATATCAAAAAAGAGCAATACAACAAAGGTACCCACGATTTGGGCTTCATGATCTATTGTCCTTTTGGTAATGGACTTCGCCTTACTGGCGACACTGCTTATAAGTCTGTCATTATCCAAGCAGCAAAATCTTTGTCAACACGCTTTACACCAAGCACAGGCGTCATCAGGTCATGGGATCACAATGGCGATAAATGGAAATATCCAGTCATCATCGATAATATGATGAACCTAGAGCTGTTGTTTGAAGCGACCAAATTCACTGGCGATTCTTCTTTTTATAAAATTGCCATTAGTCATGCCGACAATACCATTAAAAACCATTACCGCCCTGATTTCAGCTCATGGCATGTGGTAGATTACGATGTGCAAACTGGAAAAATCATTAAGAAAACCACTGCACAGGGTTATGCCGATGAGTCGTCGTGGGCTAGGGGGCAAGCTTGGGGCTTATATGGTTATACCATGTCATACCGTTATACCAAAAAGCCAGCTTATTTAGCACAAGCTGATGCCATTGCCAACTATATCTTAAACAACAAAAGTACCCCTGCTGATGGCGTTCCTTACTGGGACTATAACGATCCAAAAATCCCTAATGTGTCCAGAGATGCATCGGCAGCAGCCATTACCGCTTCTGCTTTGTACGAGTTAGCCAAATACAGCAAAAATGCCAAACGCTATAAAGCGGCGGCTGATAAGATCTTGTACTCGCTAAGCACAGCTTATACCAGTAAAATTGGCGATAACTACGGTTTTGTATTGGAACATAGTACTGGACACCTTCCTGGAAATTCTGAAATTGATGTACCCATCAACTATGCCGATTATTATTACATTGAAGCATTGTTGAGATACAAAGGGAAGTTCAACTTTTAGTGACCTTTCTCTCAGTTCGGTGTGATTACCGAACAAGCTATTTAAGCGAATAAAAACAAGTAATGAGGCCTCAGTAATTTTAGTTGCTGGGGCCTTACTACTCTCAAAAATACACTACCTTTGCAGCCGCAAATGAGTAGTAAATCAAAAAAGCATTTCTCCGCCGTTATTCGGCTATTTAAAAGTGAGCACAGTGTTGACGCACTGCGCAATACCTTAGCCGTCATCCTCCCAATTATTTTTTTCTTTTATTTGGGATGGCCCACCACGGCCATTGGTATAGGCATAGGTGCACTCATGATTTGCATGACCGATTTGCCAGGTAATCGCAGTGATAAAATCAAAGCAGCTTGGATTACTAACCTCATTTTTACTTTTGTAGCTGCCGTTACCGCTTGGAGTACCACCGTGCCAGCCCTAATGATACTTACTGTTGTACTCGTTACCTTCATGTTAACCATGTTAGGCATTGTAGGCCAACGCATGAATGCGATTGGTTTAATGGGCATTATTTTAGCCACTTTCACCATTGGGCTTAAACCCGCAAACCCACTACTGTATGGAAACTACATCTTTCTAGGTGGTTTGTGGTACTCGCTCATCAGCCTTTCCCAAATTTGGATTTTCCCATACCGTTCGCTACGTAGGGCCATTAAACAAACCGAAAGAGATACCGCTGCCTTATTGAAACTAAGGGCAAAGGGCTACGACCCAGAGTTCAGTTTATCAGGGTTCAACCAAAGCAATATGCGCTTACACTTAAAATTGGCCAATCAGCACGAGCTGATCAGACAGCTATTATTGAGTGATGAAAGAGCGATGCGTGAAGTGAGTGCCAAAGGAAAGTTCTTTTTAGAAAAATCGACCAACCTTATTGACCTTTACGAGCAGGTGAGTGCAGTGCATTACGATTACCCATACCTGCGTAATCAATTTGTATCCACAGGAGTTTTGCCACTTATTCAAGATAGTATTGAAGTTTTGGCAAAATTGCTTACCCATCCCAATAGCGATGCCTTAAGCAAATTTGAAAGTTTGCGTTTGCAATTGCAACATAAAGTAGGAGAGCTAGACAGCGAAAAGGCCAGTTTACTGCAACAAATATTAACCAATATTGATGAGATTAGCACCTTAATTGCTGCCATTCATCAGCCAAACATTACCACGCCATCAAACGAAGAAGAAGTTCGTGTTCGGGATTTTTTAACGCCAGCGCCTATACAAGCCAATGCCATTAAGCAGCATTTTTCATTACAGTCGCCCATATTTCGTTTTTCCTTACGCTTATCAACCCTGTGCTTAATCGCTTTATTGCTCATTACTTGGCTTTCGGATGAACATTATAGCTATTGGCTATTACTCACCATGGTTATTGTAAGCAGGCCAAGCTACGGACAAACCATGAAACGTAATGCAGAGCGTTTTGGCGGAACAGTTATTGGCCTTGCCATAGGTTGGTTGGTCATCAATAGTGTGGGTATTCCTTGGCAATTATCCATTAGTGTTATCGGCCTGTTTGTTTTCTTTGCCTTTAACCGTACGGCATATAGCATTAGCGTAATTGGCATTACCCTTTGCGTTATCCTCTGTTTAAGTGTTTACGAAGGAGATTTATGGCAGCTCGTATCAGACAGGGTACTATTTACCGTTTTAGGAATTGCATTATGTTTAGCCGCCACCTTCTTGTTTCCCATTTGGAATGCGCCTAGGTTAAGTGTGTTACTTACCGAAGTTTTAAAAGCAAACTACGCATACCTTCAAGCAACATTGGCATTAAAGCCCAATGACTTGGCTTCCATTCATCAAAACCGTTTGGCCCGTAAATTAAGCCACCAACGTTTGTCAATGCTCAGCGAAGCCATTAAAGCAGCCCATAAAGAACCTTTCCGTAAAAAGCTAAACTGGCCGTTAATTAACCGTTTGCAACTTTTAAATTATCAATTGAACGTGCTCACGGCTACCTTGGCTTCTATACAAAAAAGAGGAGCCTCATTATTAAATGATACTGAAATTACATCAATTAATAGTGCTCTTGAACAAGCATTGGGCAGTATGGAAGCACTAGACCTGCACCAACAATTCAAACTGCCTTCGTGGACTAACCAACCTCTAAACTTAACGGAAGTTTCGGCGCATTTGAATAAACTTATACACCAAACCTCGTAGGTTTTTATGGACATAGCTTTAGACTTACGAAGTTTAACTTTAATCGTTTGTTGTTTTCAAAGGTAAAGTTGAGGGCTTAGCCGTTTAGAAACTTCGTAAGTCTCTATTAAAGCATTAAACCTCGTAGGTTTTCGAAACCTACGAGGTTTTTCACATTTCGACTTTACTTAGCTTGTTCGCTTTTCATGCGCTGCACCATATACAATCCCGCCACAACCAACAGCACACCAGCCAAAGTATAAAGCGTAAGTGGTTCGCCCATTATAACGGCCGCAATAGCAAAACCTGCCACGGGACATAAAAACAACCAAGCCGAAGCCTTTGTTGGATTATCTTTCAGCAACATCATCCAAAGCAGTGAGGCAATAATAGAAGCGGGAATGGCCAACCAAACCACCGAACCTAGAAAAGCACCATTAAAAACATTCGCATCTTCCTTATAATAGAATATCGCAAAAGGCAACAGACAAATACAACCTACCAAGGTCTGCCATCCGTTAATGGTTAAAATAGGGGTATCTTTCCAATCCTGTTTGGCAAAATAAATGGCACCAACAGAGTAGGAAATGTTACAAAGCAGCAATAAAGCTAAGCCTAAAATACTAGCATGGCTACCGTGTAAAAGGGGATAGGCGGCCAAAATCATGCCCGACATACATAAAGCAAAACTCAATAGTGTCACTGGTCTAATTGGTTGTCGGTACCAAATGGTACTGATGAGCATAATCAGCACAGGATTAATGGCAATAAACAACGAACCTAATCCTGCCGACACCTCTTTCATAGCCACTACATACAAACCTAAATACAGTCCTACATTAAAAAAACCGTAAATAATCATCTGCTTCCAAATCTGTTTATCCTTAGGAATGGGCTTTCGCATAAACAAATGGGAAATGCCCAACATTAAGGCAGAAGCCAAAATAAAACGAGGAATAGACAACACTAATGGTTGTACAGCTGTTAATCCAATTTTGGTGGCCGACGAGGCAGATGACCAAAGGGTTACAAAGGTAATTCCCGAAAGGAAATTGAGGAAGTTCTTCTTACTGCTCACAATCTCCCTTAAATAAAGTATAAAAATCCAGCATCATTATTTTGTAATGATCCTAATCGGGTTGCTCAACATCTTATGAATAGGGCACTTATCCGCAATAATCATCAAACGCTTGATCTGGTCTTCATCCAAATCTCCAGTAAATTTAATTTCCCTTTCAATTACTGTTCCTTTATCCATTTCTTCCTCAGCACATATGGCCAAATTAACCGTAATGGTTTCCAAAGGAAATTCTTTTCTGTCTGCATACATTCTAATGGTAATAGCTGTACAACTACCTAAACTCGCCAATAGCAAAGCTCCAGGTGCCATTCCTTCATCAGTGCCACCCAATTCCTCGGGTTCATCTGCATAAATAAAATGTCCATCTGCAAAAACTTTGGTCTTATATCTTGATTTGTCTAATTCTACTACGGCGGTAATCTGCTTTTTGCTCATGTTCCTATATTTTGCCTAAATTTATGAAATGGAACAACAAAACCACACCAACGACAGATTAAAAATTTTTCAATCCTTTATTGGGAAGGAAGTACAAAATTCACCTTCCAATTTTATGAACTGGTTAAAACCAACCGTAATTACTGCCGAAAAAGGTAGTTTATATTGTAGTTATGTGGTTAGAAAAGAAATGACCAATCCCTACGGTATTTTGCATGGTGGCATTACTGCTGGAATAATCGACGACCTAATTGGAGCTACTGTTTTTACCTTAGACCTGGTCCACGCTTTTACTACCGTGAACAACAATATTGATTACTTTGCACCTGCTAAAGAGGGTGATATAATTACCGCAAAAACAAGCATAATCAAACAAGGCAGAACCATTATTAATCTACAATGTGACGTGTTTCTTCCTTCTAAAAATCGATTAATTGCCCGAGGATATTCGAATATGTTAAACGTAGGATAGTTTTTAACAAATTTTGACAAAAAATAACGGTTTGTAATGAAGTTTGCGCAATTGTGCGTATATTCAGTTGAAAATCAACTAATCATCAACTAACAAAACAAACCATGAACAAAAAGTTTACGCTAACCTTGTTGGGTTTGCTACTGTTTGCACTATTTTCTTATGCCCAAAAAACCGTAAAGGGCAAAGTAACAGATGCATCAGATGGAATGGGAATTCCAGGCGCAAGTGTTTCGGTTAAAGGACAAACCGGAAACACCGTCGCAACCAACAACGATGGTACTTTTACCATTAATGTCCCTTCAAACAATTCGATACTGGTTTTTAGCTACATCGGCTATGCAACCAAAGAGATCACCGTAGGAAATCAAACTACCATTAACATTGGACTTAGTTCAAGTAATCAACAACTAGACGAGGTAATGGTTGTTGCTTATGGGACTGCTAAAAAAAGTACCTATACAGGTTCTGCTGCTACCTTTAATCCGGAAAAGACTAAAGAAATGGCCAATACTTCATTTCAAAATGGTTTGGTAGGTAGATTACCTGGCGTGCAAGTAACTGCTGGTTCTGGACAAGCTGGTGCCACCCCAAGTATCCGCATTCGTGGAACAGGGTCTATCAACGCATCAAATGAGCCATTGTATGTAATAGATGGCGTTCCCGTAATGTCAGGAGGTTCAGGTCAATTAAGTGACTATACCTATTCCAGCAACAACATTATGAATACCATTAACCCCGCTGATATTGAAAGTATCACTATTTTAAAAGATGCTGCCGCTTCATCACTTTATGGATCTAGAGCCGCTAATGGAGTAGTGATTATCAATACCAAACGTGGAAAAACGGGTAAGCCAAAAATAGAATTCAGAACATCACTAGGTTTAACTCCTAGTTGGGCCACCGATAATTACGAAACCGCTGGTGTTCAGGAACAGGTAAATATGTTATATCGTATTTTCCATGACGTACGCACCTCTGCAGGTCAATCCGAAACAGCAGGTAACACCTATGCTTTAACTCAATTAAACACTCGTTTTAACAGACACGGATACCGTTTTACCACTAATGGCACTGGGTTAGGAGAGAATGTAAATATATTAGGGATGACTGATGGTATCGAAAATAGAGAAGGAAGATATTTTGATTGGGAAGATGCTTTATTTAGAACAGCCAAATACCAAACCAATGATTTGGCAGTAAGTGGTGGAGATGATAATACCAAGTACTACTCTTCATTTTCTTACACTAAAGATCAGGGAAGGGTCAAGGTTAATGATTTCGATCGCTTCTCTGGCCGCATTAACTTAAGTCAAAAAATTGGAAAAATTATTGAGATTGGTTCGAATGTAAACTTCACTAGATCAACTCAAAGCGGATACAACGACACCAGAAATACCAGTTCTAACAGTTACATGCAAACCCGAAACTTATTGTGGCCTTTATACTGGCCTACAGATTATAAGACAGGTCAGCCTTTTACAGCTAGATACGGCAGCTTGGCACAAAACAATATCTATTACGATAATCAATGGGATAACCAATCACTAACAAAAAGAATTATCGCCAACTCATATTTACAAGCAAATGTTTTACCTGAGTTGACTTTAAAAACGGTTTTTTCTTACGATAACTCCCAAGTATCCGATCACCTTTATTATAGTGCCATTCACTATAACGGACAAACAAGTAACGGTAGCGTAAATGAAATGACTACTAATTATAACAAATGGGTTTCATCTTCAACAGCTAATTTTAACAAACAATTCGGGGCACATAGTCTTGGTTTCTTAGTTGGTTTTGAAGCAGAAAAAAACCTTACCGACTATCAACGTGCAACAGGTCAAGATTTAGGAAATAGTGAGCTGCAAAGTGTTTCTACAGCAGGTACCGTTTCCTCTACGGCATACAATTGGGGGAATGCCATTGTATCTGGTCTTTCAAGATTAGAATATAACTATAACCAGAAATATTTCTTCTCAAG
>NZ_JAELTX010000919.1 GCF_016429065.1 Pedobacter sp. ASV17 | reverse complement strand
CCCCCCCCCCCCCCCCCCCCCCCCCCCCCCCCCCCCCCCCCCCCCCCCCCCCCCCCCCCCCCCCCCCCCCCCCCCCCCCCCCCCCCCCCCCCCCCCCCCCCCCCCCCCCCCCCCCCTCTTTTCAAGCCGAAGACGGCATACGAGATCTTGTAATTCGTCTCGTGGGCTCGGAGATGTGTATAAGAGACAGGTATAGCATAAAGGCTATCGTATGGCAACACAGGCAGACAGTTTAGAGAAAATACTTTTTGGAAATGAAGATTGGTTGTTCATTCCAGAAATCATGTTCCGTACCCTCATTATGTATTTGGTGGTAT
>NZ_JAELTX010000918.1 GCF_016429065.1 Pedobacter sp. ASV17 | reverse complement strand
CCCCCCCCCCCCCCCCCCCCCCCCCCCCCCCCCCCCCCCCCCCCCCCCCCCCCCCCCCCCCCCCCCCCCCCCCCCCCCCCCCCCCCCCCCCCCCCCCCCCCCCCCCCCCCCCTTTTTTAATCATCCGGCGACCACCGAGATCTACACACCGGCTCAGTCGTCGGCAGCGTCAGATGTGTATAAGAGACAGCATTTACGGCAAGCAGCTTTTTGTTGAAGTACCTAAAAATGCCAAACCACTTCCTTTAAGCGTATTGAAGAACAATGCCCAGAAAGCACTGGGAAATAAACCGATTAGTTTTATCTCTACCTACCCC
>NZ_JAELTX010000917.1 GCF_016429065.1 Pedobacter sp. ASV17 | reverse complement strand
CCCCCCCCCCCCCCCCCCCCCCCCCCCCCCCCCCCCCCCCCCCCCCCCCCCCCCCCCCCCCCCCCCCCCCCCCCCCCCCCCCCCCCCCCCCCCCCCCCCCCCCCCCCCCCCCCCTTTTTAATGATCCCGCCACCACCGAGATCTACACACCGGCTCAGTCGTCGGCAGCGTCAGATGTGTATAAGAGACAGGGGTTTATGTATACCTTTTTGTACAAGAAATTTGGCTCGTTAGATGATCGTTTTGCAAAATATGTTAAAGCTGATTTGAATAATATTGGAACTTACAACTGGATCAATTCCCCTGAAGTTTACAACA
>NZ_JAELTX010000916.1 GCF_016429065.1 Pedobacter sp. ASV17 | reverse complement strand
TTGGCGGAAATATCCTCAGTTTTGATACTGTTTACCACAATTACATCCTCTCCATCTTTCCAATCAGCAGGCGTAGCTACGCTATAGTTTGCGGTAAGCTGTAACGAATCAATCACCCTTAACACCTGTCTCTTATACACATCTGACGCTGCCGACGACTGAGCCGGTGTGTAGATCTCGGTGGTCGCCGGAGCATTAAAAAAGGGGGGGGGGGGGGGGGGGGGGGGGGGGGGGGGGGGGGGGGGGGGGGGGGGGGGGGGGGGGGGGGGGGGGGGGGGGGGGGGGGGGGGGGGGGGGGGGGGGGGGGGGGGGGGGGGG
>NZ_JAELTX010000915.1 GCF_016429065.1 Pedobacter sp. ASV17 | reverse complement strand
CCCCCCCCCCCCCCCCCCCCCCCCCCCCCCCCCCCCCCCCCCCCCCCCCCCCCCCCCCCCCCCCCCCCCCCCCCCCCCCCCCCCCCCCCCCCCCCCCCCCCCCCCCCCCCCCCCCCTTTTTTAATCACCCGCCCACCACCGAGATCTACACACCGGCTCAGTCGTCGGCAGCGTCAGATGTGTATAAGAGACAGGTTCATACCTCATAAAACAAGTGGTAATTCCCTTAGTGGCATTATTTGATTTCAGGCGAGTGCAAAATAGTTGACTGTCTACTTCCACCAGCGTCCTATCAATAAACTGGTAATTTTGGAAGACT
>NZ_JAELTX010000010.1 GCF_016429065.1 Pedobacter sp. ASV17 | reverse complement strand
TTATTGGAGGTGTGTATTTTGTTATAATCATTTCACCCCTTCGGGGTATGCCTAAAGTCCGAAGGACTGACATTATTATAGAAAATGATATTGTTTTTCAATCAACATTATTTTTCAACCAATATTGTTTTTCAAAAAAAATCCCGCTCATAACGAACGGGATTGAAATTTTATTTTGTGGTCGCTGGATTAACCGCTTTGTAAGTCCAGTTCTTCAAAAAATCCGTAATCAATTTTACGCTATGACCTTTTCCATCCTCCAAATAAGCAGAGTTTTGGATATGGATAACTTCGCCATTTCCATCTAAAATTAAAAATACAGGATATCCAAAACGACCAGGGTTTTTCAATTTTTTCAACACCGCTTCGTTTTTGTTCTCGGGGCTGTAATTCACCTTAACGGTTTCAAAATTAGCATTTAGGTAATTCTTTAAATCAGGAGTTTCCTCCACCAAATTATGGAAACGGATACACCAAACACACCAATTGCCGCCCACCTGTACAAAAACATGTTTATTCTCTTTTTTAGCCTTTGCAACAGCCGCATTGATATCGGCTTGTGCATTTGCTGCGGGATTGTAAATTTTAACACCTTCTGTTTGGCTTTGAGCAAAACTGCTTAGCCCAATGCTTAGTGTCATGACTAGAAATAATAATTTTTTCATTTTATAAATGTTAGATAGTTGATAATGTTGCAAATATAGAGGAAATAAAATATGCTACTGTTTTTGTAGAGTAAATTTTTGCGGAGCTATTTCTGTACTTTTGCAGGGCAAATGGTTCCCTTTTTAGATATTCATACCCATGAGGCAAAACAAAAGGATGGAGTAATTGCCATTCAAAGTATTTCGTTAACCGAAAGTACATTTTTGGCGATGCCCAAAACCAAGCCTATTTCTATAGGAATACATCCGTGGTATGGCCATTTACAAGAGCTTCCCAAAAACATGAAGTATTTGAATGTGTTGGCTAAGCAACATAATGTAAAACTGATTGGTGAATGTGGTTTGGATAAACTACAAGGTGAGGGAATGGCCAATCAACTGCAAATGCTGGAAGCACAAATTGACTTGGCCGAACAATTAAAGAAACCCGTGATTTTGCATTGTGTGAAAGCCTTTGATGAGCTTATTGCTTTAAAAAAGAAATTGAAACCCACAGTGCCAATGATGATACATGGCTTCAATAAAAAGTATGAAATGGCACAACAGCTGATGGCACAAGGCTTTTATCTGTCCTTTGGTGCCGCAGTTTTAAAATCCGATGAAATCGCCAAAGTACTCAAAGAAATCGACCAGCCCTTCTTTCTAGAAACAGACGATTCGGATGTTGACATCGTTGAGATTTACGAACGAGTAGCAGAAATAAAGAAAATATCCCTTGATGAATTGAAAGATGTTATTTTTGCAAATTGGAAGAAATTGGTTTTTTAGTTGATTGGTTTTTTGGTTGTTTAGAACGTCGGCCCTTCAACTTTTAACTTTTGAATTTTTAACTTTTTACTTAGTAAATGTCTGATTTAGCTTGGTTATCGCGTTCGGCGTTATTGGTGGGCAACGAAGGAATAGAATTGTTGCAACAGAAACATGTTTTGGTGATTGGATTAGGAGGTGTAGGCTCCTTTGCGGCAGAGTTTATTTGTCGTAGCGGTGTAGGCGAAATGACCATTGTAGATGGGGATGTTGTTGACCCCAGTAACAGGAATAGGCAATTGCCCGCTTTGGCTACCAACCATGGAGAAAGTAAGGCTCAAATTATGAAAGAGCGTTTACTGGCCATCAATCCCGAGTTGAAACTACATGTGGTGCAGGATTTTTTGACTCCACAAAAATGCAGGGAAATTTTAGCTGAAAAATTCGATTACGTAATGGATTGCATTGATAGCATTACCCCTAAGGTTACTTTGCTATCTACCGCCCTGCAATTTAACTTGCCCATTGTAAGTTCTATGGGCGCTGGCGGTAAAGTGGATCCAACCAAACTTCGCGTAACCTATTTGCCCGATACCTATCAATGTGTTTTTGCGCAATATGTGCGTAAACGTTTGAAGAAATTAGGCAATGCCAGCACCATTAAAGCCGTGTTTTCTATTGAAGAAATCATGAAAGAATCCTTAATCATGACCGACGGTTCAAACTTTAAAAGGTCTGCTTATGGCACCATTTCCTATTTGCCAGCAGCTTTTGGTGGTGTTTGTGCTTCGGTGGTCATTAGAGATTTGTTAGGCTATAAAGTGGATATTGAAAAACGCCCAGAACGTATCAGCAAAAAATCAATTGCCAAAAGCAAAAAGAAAGTGGAAAAGAAATCCTAATTCGCTTTTGCGCTAAATAACTTTTATATCTGACAATGCTCATTTTTCCCCGAGTGCCCTTGCGGTAACTTGGCGGCATGCAAAATCAGATGATAAGAGTTACAAAGGAATTTACTTTTGATATGGCGCATGCCCTTTTCAATTATGACGGCCCCTGCAAGAACATTCATGGGCACACCTATCGTTTACAGGTTACCGTATCTGGCTATGCCAACCAAGACCCGCAAAATGTAAAATGCGGCATGCTTATCGATTTTGGGCAACTTAAAAAGACAGTCGCCGAACACGTGATTGATAAATACGACCATGCTTTGGTATTGAACGAAGCCGTTCCAGCATCGTTGCGTGCCAGTTGTTATGCCATTTCAGAGAAAGTACATTTTGTTTCCTTTCAGCCTACCTGTGAAAATATGCTCATCAATATCAAGTTTACACTCCTGCCAATTTTAGAAAGCGACGGTTTTACCTTACAGGCAGTACGATTGTACGAAACCCCAACCTCTTGGGCAGAGTGGCGAAGAGAAGACCAGCCGAAGTCTTTTCAGTAATGGTAGTATAGAAACAAGATACCCACTGCCTGTTAGAATAGTAAAAGATGCAATAGCAGAAATATTCATAATGCGCTCTCTCCCTCGTGGGGAGAGATACCGCAAAGCGGAGAGAGGGTAAATCGTTATATAAATGAACATCCTAATCTTCAAGCCCTCATCCGACTTATCAGAGGGAATGGCTCTGCAAAATTCCCCTCTCCTAGAGGGGTGCCCAATGGGCGGGGTGTTTCTCATAAAATATACCGTTTTAACGTGAGGTCGGGATAAGCGTTTTTTAATTTTCCTTTATCTCTGGCCCTAGCAATTCTCTTCGTTCTACTAAAATCGGCCTTGGCCTGTTCGGTTTGTACAAATTGGCCTTAGTTGTCCCTTCAATAGAACAGGGCGCAGCCGTGGATTTTTTTGCATACTTTTTTCATCTACAGGAAAAAAGTTTGTCCGCGAAGCGATAGGATAGTTAAGCCAGCCATGATTTTGATGGAGATTACGATGAACGCAGAGAGAAATATTTAATCTCTTTAGATTTAAAAGTTTATCGAATAACAGTTGTAGATGTGCTGAAAAATATGGAATTTGTGATGACTGGATTGGAGAATTACATCATAGAACATTATGGTATTTAACACTCCAGTCTTCAACCACCCCTCTAAAAGAGGGGAATTTAATTGCGCCATTCCCCTCTTTTAGAGGGGTGCCCAATGGGCGGGGTGTTTTTAATTGGCTTTATTGCGGTTGAAGATAAGTTTAAGAAACATGCAAAAACCACTCAAAATACTTCAGGCATCGGCGGGCTCGGGCAAAACTTTTAGCCTAGCAGCGCATTACCTTACCTTGCTTTTTAGTGGCGAGAATAAATATCGGGAAATATTAGCGGTTACCTTTACCAATAAGGCCACCGAAGAAATGAAGACCCGTATTTTGGAAGTGCTTAAAGGCTTTGCCGATGGCAATACATCCAAAAAAATCGAAGATTACAGGACCATTGTATTGGCGGCACATCCTGATTTGAACCCAGAAACATTAAAGCTAAAAGCTGATAAAGTTTATCGTAGAATTTTGCATGACTACAGTCGCTTTGCCGTAAGTACTATTGATGGATTTGTACAAAAAGTAATCCGTGGTTTTGCTTTTGAGTTGGGACTTAATGCTGACTATACCTTGGAAATGAACTACGACAAGGTGAAGAATGAGCTGGTAGAAAAGTTAGATGAAAGCCTGAACCATAACCAGCAACTGCTTCAATGGATTATTGACCTAGCCCTTGAACGCATTGACGATAATAAGAGCTGGAATTACAAAGCCGAGCTGATGAACCTCATTAGCGAAGTGTTTAAGGACAGCTACGAAGTTTTTGAAATTGCAGTAAATTCCTTGGGCTTAGATA
Organism: Pedobacter sp. ASV17; assembly: GCF_016429065.1. Lineage (GTDB taxonomy): Bacteria > Bacteroidota > Bacteroidia > Sphingobacteriales > Sphingobacteriaceae > Pedobacter. The sequence goes on along the minus strand of NZ_JAELTX010000010.1, from coordinate 65,124 downwards.
ATTTAGATGAGCTCTTCAAAAAATATATCAGCGTTACCAAAAGCCAAATCCAAAGTTTTCAAGATAGATTAAAGGAACTAGGAGCCTCAGCTTGGCAGCTCTTGGAAAACCACGGTGTAAGTGCCGACCAGTTAAAAGGGAAATCTCGCAATGGCTTGCTAAAAATCCTCAATATTGCCCGAGGAGATTTTTCTAAACTCGACGCCGTTTTTAAATTGATAGATGCACCCGACGAATGGTTCCAAAAAGGAGTGGACTTACCACAATTCTATCAAGAGCTAAACGAACAGATGACCGCTATTAAAGCATATTATGATGCTAACTTGGCGACTTATAGCCTGTCCATCGCTTTTAATAAAAACCTTTACTATCTGCGTTTGATGCAGGAAGTGGCAGTACTGCTTAGCAATTATCGAAACGAGAATGACAACCTCTTAATTAGTGATGCACAAAAGCTGATTACTGGAATTACCGATGATGCAGGCGAAAATCCTTCCTTCATTTGGGAAAAAGTAGGCAGCAAGTACAGAAACTTCTTGTTTGATGAATTTCAAGATACTTCGGTGAACCAATGGAAAAGTTTTAGGTCTATCCTGTCAAACGCCATCGCCTCCCCAAGTCAAAAACATATTGATAACCTGATTGTAGGGGATACTAAACAATCCATTTACCGTTGGCGTAATGGCGATTGGAACATCCTCCATCAACAGGCAAAAAATGAAATAGGTGCGGCAAATGTGTTCGACGACCATTTGGAAGAGAATTATCGCAGTACCGAAAACATCATCAGCTTTAACAATTATTTGTATCAAGCTTTGCCACTGGTGGTGCAAAATAAACTGAACGAGAACGTCACCGAAAAATCTGATGACTTGTTGCAATGGTGGGACGAAAACGGCTACAGTGATATTGTTACTTCGGTATATGCCAAGGCCAAACAAAACCTGTCGCCATTTACCAAGGCTGGCGGAACCATTAAAATAAAACGTTTTGGGAAAGATGATGTCACTGAAGAAATAGAGAGATTTTCAGAAACAGTTTATCGTGAAATAGCTTTGCAAGACGTAATTGAGGAGATTAAATTCCTTAAAACCGAGAAAGCCTATCAAGAAAAAGATATGGCCATTTTGGTGCGTTCTAATATGGAGGCAATGCTTTGTGTAACTCGCTTAATGGAGCACAATATCCCTGTACTGTCTGGCGAAGCATTGATGGTCGCCAACAATAGTGCCGTACAGCTTATTGTGAATACGTTGAAAGTGTTGGTTGGTATCGACTCGCAAACGGCATTATATAAGGCCAATAGCATTTCGCTTTATCATCGTTTGCAGCACAAAGTCATTGAACCTGCAGCGTATTTGGCATTAACAGGTAAATCATTAAGTAGCCTGTCTTCACTACTTCCGAAATCGCTTTGCGAAAACTGGCAAACTTGGATGCAACTGCCTTTGATAGAGCTGGTAGAAAACCTTATCGAAGCTTACGGATTGTCTAAATTAAAACAGCATATCCCTTATTTGTTGGCGTTTAGAGATTTGGTGGCCAATGCCACACGTTTGGGCGAGAAAGGCATCGTTAACTTCCTCACTTGGTGGGATGAAGATGGGGTAAGACAATCCCTGCCTTCGCCAGATGAGGCTAATGCAGTACAGATAGTCACCATCCATAAATCCAAAGGATTGGCATTTAGAGCCGTTTTTGTGCCTTTTTGTAATTGGGAACTTAAAACAAAAGCCAACTCTATTTTTTGGGTGTCGGCCGAAGATACCATTTACAAAGAATTGGGTGGTATTCCATTGAAATTTGCCGAAGAACTTAGCAATTCGACCGTGGCCAAAGCCTACTACAAGGAACTGTTGGATAGTAATTTGGATGCCTTAAACATGCTTTACGTAGCCACCACTCGTTCCAAAGATTACCTATACCTATCGGTGATGGAGAAAAAGGACGCTTCAAATATCAGTTCTGTGGGCGATGCGTTGGCACAAGTAGTAGGACAATTGAGCTCGGCTGACGAAGAAGGCTTTGACGCAACAAATAGATATGAAATTATCGACCATGTGTTGGAAAAGCCTGAAATAAGCGAAAGCAATGGTTTTGAATTGGAGGAATATCCCACTACCAATCGATTGTCGGCTTTGTACGTACCTTCGCAGGATAAACATTTGCAGCACGTACTCAACATAGAACAATCAGGTCGTTTAGGCTCTATCAAACACGAAGTTTTGGCCAATGCCGCTAACCAAAAAGAAGTACAAAGTTACCTCAATGAGTTGTTATTAAGTGGAGTGATTGCCGAGCAGGAAGTGGAAACACTGCATGAAGAAGTTATGGAAGTTTTAAATCACCCCGAGTTAAAGGCTATTTTCGATAAATCCACTGAAAGTATCATTGAAAAAAATATTATTGATGCCAATGGTAAGCTACATCGACCAGATCGTATTTTAATTGACCACGAAGGTGTGACTATTTTAGATTATAAGTTTACTTTGGAGCAAAGCAACCAACATATTGAACAGATATTGAACTATAAGGACCTGTTATTGCAAATGGGTTTTCAAAAGGTAAAAACATACCTGTTTTATGCGGTAACTAAAGAATTGAAACTCGTATAACTTACTTGTCATTCCGACGATAGGAGGAATCTAAGAAATAGTAGATTCTTCGTTATGCTCAGAATGACATGTTAATTAAATTAAATGACACCATTTTTAAAAGAAGTTGCAGAAGATTTATTTGCCAAATTTGGTGATGATTTACAGTATTGCGCTATTGTTTTCAATAACAACAGGCCAGCAACCTATTTGCGTAAATACTTGGCCGATATTATCCAGAAGCCTTTTTTTAGTCCAGCCATATATACCATCCAAGAATTTTTTGCGGGAAGCGTAAAGGAAAAACCTGCAGATTTCTATTTACAGTTTTTTACCTTACTTAAAGTATACAACAAGCTGTTGGAGGAAGAAGAACTAGCTCCCATGAAAAGCAGTCAGTTTTTCCCTTTGGCCAAAATAATGCTGAGCGATTTTGCGCAGATAGACAATGACTTGGTAGATGCCAATAAGCTTTATCAGGAAATGGAAGATGTAGCGCAAATCAATTTGGAATTCGATTACCTCAGTAAAGAGCAATATGATTTTTTAGCGCAATTTTGGCAATCTTATAGCGAAGGAAAGCATAAAAAACAGCAAGAGCTTTTTATCAAAATGTGGCGGCGCATGCCACGTTTATATCAATTGTTTCACGAAGCGTTAAAAACACAAAACTACATCACCAATGGCCAAGTTTATCGCCATTTGGCCAATACAGATTTAACCACTTCAGATTTTATCAATTCTTTTAATCGGGGGAAAATCATATTTGTTGGCTTTAATGCCTTAACAAGAGCCGAAGCAAAAGTGTTTACGCACTTGCAGGAAGCAGATAAGGCTTTGTTTTACTTTGATGTAGACACTTATTACCTGGAAGACGAACTTCAAGAAGCGGGATTGTTTTTGCGAAAGAACTTTAAGCAACTAGGCTTAAAAAATGTCTTTGAAGATGATGATAACGGTTTTGCTTCCGAAAAGCATGCCGTGAATGTCTATAAAGTTCAAGGGCAAAGTGCGCAGGCAAAAATTCTTAATCAAATTATTGGGGATGAAGACGAGGAGGAAGAAGTTGGCACCACGGCTGTTATTTTAGCTGATGAGCAATTGCTGATGCCTGCGTTGCAAACCATTAACGACGGCATAGACCTTAACGTAACCATGGGGTTTGCCTTGGCGGGTTCTACTGTTTTTGGACTGGCCGATTTATGGTTAACCACCCAATTAGAATTAAAAGAAACAAACAAGGTCGCCTATCAAACCTTGGAAGCATTTGTCACTCATCCGTTGACAGGACTTAGCGCAAAACTAAAAGCCAATGTGCAAGAAGCTTTGTTGCGTGATAATGTAGTAAACATTGATTTGCACCGCTTGATTAAACAAGGTGGCATTTTCGAAAGGTTTTATCAAAAAATAGAAGACCCATCCCGCTTGGTTGAAGAACTGTTAAGTGTGATGAAGTACATGTTGGCTCGCTTATCCACACAACGGTCGTTGAAAAAGATTGATGCCGATTTGTTGGTGAAAACCATTGAGGAGCTCACGCGATTGAATGATACTTTAAGAAACTTTGTAGCAGGAGAAGAGTTCCGCTTTGTGGTACAACTCATACAGAAATCTTTGCTAGGTGTATCAGTCCCTTTAAGTGGAGATCCGCTAAAAGGTGTGCAGTTGATGGGTTTGCTGGAAAGTCGTAACCTTAATTTTGATAAACTCGTTTTTCTGGGTTTTAACGAAGGAATTATTCCCAAAACGTCTATCGGAAACAGTTTTATCCCCGATAGTATTCGCAGGGCTTACGGCTTGCCTGTACTGGAAAATTTAGATGCCATTTCCTCTTATATGGTCTATCGTCTATTGCAAAGAGCTAGGAGTATCAATTTTGTCTATAATAGTTTAACGGACGAGAGAAATAGTGGTGAAGTCAGTAGGATTCTGAAACAATTGGAGTACGAAAGTAATTTCAGTTTCAATTATCAGTCCTTAAATCTGCCTGTGAGCACAGAGCCTAAAGAGGAAATCGTTATTGATAAAAATGATCCCGTAATACAGGCTGCTTTACAGCGATATCTCAGAGGAGAGAAGATTTTATCGCCATCGGCCTTAACCATGTATATCTCTAACCCTATAGATTTTTTCTTCCGTTACATTGCTGAAATTAAAGAGCCAGAGGAAGTGACTGCAGTCATAGAGGCCAATCAGATAGGTTCGATATTGCACAAGGTGATGGAATATTTCTATATAGGAGAAATTGGAAAGGAAGTTACGGCAGATGTGATTTTGGTGAAGAGAAAATCATTGAAGCAAATGGTAACCAAAGCCTTCAATGTTGTAATGACCAATAAGGAAGAAAACACTTTGGAATATTCTGGCATGCAAAAGGTCATTTTGGCGATTGTAGAGGCTTATGCAAATATCATTTTAAATAGAGATGAAGCCGATGCTCCTTTTACCATCCTTAGCTTGGAAGAAAAAATAAGCACCGAATTAGCGTTTGAGCTCAACGGTAAAATGCAGCAGGTAAAACTGTTTGGCTTTATTGATAGGGTTGACGAACGCAACGGTGTAACCCGCATCATCGATTATAAAACAGGAAGCGATAAACTTACTTTTTCGGAGATAGAGAAGCTATTTGATACGGATGGTAAAAGTATCAACAAAGCCCTCATTCAAACATTGATTTATACCTATGCTTATGAAAGGCAGTCGGGTAGGCAGGGCGTTGAGCCTAGTTTGTTCGTGGTAAAAACCATGGCCGATGGAAATGTCTACTTTAGATCTAGAAAATCTACATTATCTGATGCTTATTTAGAGGAAGTTAAGCCTTTGTTTTTGGCGCAGTTGCAACAAAAAGTGGCCGAGATTTTTGATTTGAACGTGCCATTTAGGGCAAGTGAGGTGCCAGATAATTACAGCTATTCTATTTACAAAACCTTGTTTGGAGCTTAGCTATGGCTGAATGGTTTGATTGTTCGTTGGAGGTGGTATTTGTAACTCCTCAATCTAAAGTCGTAAATTAGGAAATGCTTAACCTCAATTTTAATCCATTTCCTGTGTTGCAAACCCAACGCTTGTTGCTACGACAAGTGGTTGAGGCCGATGCACCGTCTGTAATAAAAATACGGGGCAATGAAGAAGCTATGCGCTACATTCCACGACCAAGGGCAAAAACTACAGAAGATGCGCTGGGTGTCATAGCGATGCTTACTAATGGCATTAACGAAGGCAAATCGATCAATTGGGCAATTTGTAATGCTCAAGATCCCACAGAAATTTATGGAATTATGGGGTACGTTAACTTTTACCCACAAGAGCTTAAAGCCGAAATAGGTTATATGCTGCATCCTGATTATTGGGGAAAAGGTTATGTGCCCGAAGCCATTATCGCCGTCGAGAAATTTGGTTTTGAAAATATTCATCTCGAACTCATAGAAGCCAAGATAGATCCACGGAATGATAATTCTAGAAAAGTGCTGTTAAGAAACAACTATCAATTTGACCGATTGGCGCAAAAAGAAATGACCTTCGAAAATGAAGCATTAGATTCGGAGTATTATATGAAAAAAGCTGCCAGATGATTACTACTAGATTTGAATTGTTAACCTCATTAAAATAACGATGTTAAAATATGCTGTGCCAATTCTCGCTTCTCTCAATGCAGACGAAACGATTGCCTTTTATACCCAAAAGTTAGGTTTTACTTTTCACTCTAATTGGGAGGGCTATCTCATTTTTAGTAGAGATGAAATCCAGATACATCTTTGGCCAACTTCAGACCAAGAAGTGCCTAAAAATACGGGTTGCTATGTAAACGTAACCAATGTAGACCAGCTTTATGAAGAGTTTTTGCCACTAGATATTATACATCCCAATGGGCAATTAGAAGACAAGCCTTGGGAGATGAGACAGTTTTCTATTTTGGATAATAGCGGGAATATTATCCATTTTGGGGAAGACATTTCTGAAGGCGATTAAAACTTTTTGTATTAAAAGTGATATCTATACCGTTTGTTATGAAGTTTTTGTAGCTTACTTTTCTTAAGCAACGATATGAAATTTTTCTTATTAATACTCTTGGTTTGTAATGTCAGTTTGTTAAATGCACAACAGTCAACAAAATCCATTTTTGAACAAACAATCAATAAAATTAACACCTTAAAAAGTGTGAGTTATACGCTTAATTCCATAAATGGAAATATTTTCAGTAAAGATGATATCACTACGCGTAAATCGAAGGTTTCAGCGATATTTAATGATGGGATGATTGATTATAAATTGAGAGAAGTTTTTGGCAATAAAGGGAATAAAGTTTACAGTGAAATATATCGCGATAAGAAGCTATATACATTTGACATCACTGATAGTATCTACTCTGTGGATGAGCCTAAAAGGATTAGCGATGACCTGTCTGATTTTGCTAGGTTATTAAAAGAAACTCTAGAAAAACATCCGAATAAAATTATTCGAAAAGCTGATACTACTTATCAGCATGCCGTTTGTTATAGCTTCTTTATAAAAGTGTATGATACCGTTTCGAATGGGCAACATGACTTTACACATAAATATGTACTGATAAATAAGAAGAACTTTTTACCCGTAAATCTTAAACAAAAAGGAGAGGGCACAGCGTCAAAAGGAGGACATGTTATTGGAAGAGTCTTTATAAATGATGAAGAGATCTATGCTGATATTGAAGTTAATCCTAAAATTGTTCCCAAAACTATTTCATTTGCAGGCTTTCGTCTAAAAAACACTGAAATGCTATTGGTGGGAGCTGAAAGCCCTCAACTAAAACTAAAAACACTGGCGGGAGAACCAGTTGATGAAAAGCTATTTAACAACAAAGTTTTGCTCGTTGTTTTTGGTAGTATTGATTGTCCTGCCAACCCTCTTGCTAACCCAGTATTAAATCGCTTATATGCTAAGTACAAGGATGTCAATTTAGCGATTTTAGATATTTTCACAAGCGAGAGTGGAGAGCAGGTTCGGAAATATATTGAGGCAAACAACTTGCATTTTCCAACGTATCTCGCTACAAAAAAGCAACATTCAGATTTTAAAATTATAAGTACCCCTAACTTTTACGTCGTTGGTATAGATGGAAAGATTAAATCTGCCATTGAAGGCTATAGCGGAAAACTTGAAAATGATCTCATCAAATCTATTGACGAACAGTTGGCTAATCAATGATTATTAGCTGGCAACGACCCATTTTTGAGAGCATGCCTCTAGATAGAAATAACATGTTTTCAAATTTTCATTTGGCGAATTGATTGTTTTATAACATTTTCTATGGCTTGCAAGCTAATTGCAATATTACAATTACGAGCTTTTTGAACCTTTGCATTGCAACAAAGTAATAATTATATTTGCCATCGTTAATTTTCAGCAAAACAATGAGAGAAATCCAATTCAGAGAAGCATTACGCGAAGCATTGAGCGAAGAAATGCGCAAAGACCAAAACATTTTCATGATGGGTGAGGAAGTTGCGCAATATAATGGAGCCTATAAAGTAAGTCAAGGGATGTTAGATGAGTTTGGCGACAAACGTATTATCGATACCCCAATTGCCGAGCTAGGTTTCGCAGGTATTGGAATTGGAGCGGCAATGAACGGCCTTAAACCAATTGTTGAGTTCATGACCTTTAACTTCTCGTTAGTAGCTATCGACCAAATTATCAACTCGGCAGCAAAAATGTTGTCAATGAGTGGTGGTCAGTTTTCAGTGCCAATCGTTTTCCGTGGCCCAACAGGTAATGCAGGTCAATTAGGAGCGCAGCACTCACAAAACTTTGAGAACTGGTACGCAAACTGTCCAGGTTTAAAAGTGGTAATTCCTGCTACTCCTTATGATGCTAAAGGTTTGTTAAAGCAAGCTATTTTAGATCCAGATCCAGTAATTTTCATGGAATCTGAGGTAATGTACGGCGATAAAGGCGATGTGCCAGCAGAAGAGTATTACTTAGAGCTAGGTAAAGCCAATGTAGTGAAAGAAGGTACTGATGTAACCATCGTTACTTTTGGTAAAATGTTAACTCGCGTAGTTAATCCAGCAGTAGAAGAATTAACAAAAGATGGTGTTAATGTAGAAGTAATTGACTTACGTACTGTACGTCCAATTGATTATGCAACCATCATCAACTCTGTGAAGAAAACTAACCGTTTGGTAGTAGTAGAAGAAGCTTGGCCATTGGCTTCAATCTCTTCTGAAATTGCTTTCAACGTACAAAAAAATGCATTCGATTACTTAGATGCACCAGTAATTCGTGTTACTTGTGCTGACGTTCCACTTCCGTATGCACCAACTTTAATTGCTGCCAGCTTACCAAATGCTGAGAAAGTAGTTAAAGCGGTAAAAGAAGTAATGTACGTTGCCAAATAAGAAATAATCATCGGCTTTTGTCGGTAAAACATACGAAATCCCGTTCTGCAAAGAGCGGGATTTTTTTATACAATCGTTTTGTCCTTTCCTTTGTCGTCATTTCGAACATAGTGAGGCCGCGAAGCAGTAAATCTAAAAACTATGAACTGTTTCATCGCTACCGTACGCTTCGATAAACTCAGTGTGACAACAAGCAAAGACAGTGATACAGAGGATCTAACTCATCTATTTGTACGAAAATGCACTGTCGCAAGTAACTAATATCACGAAACAAGCTGTCTTCGCTCATTAATTACCCCAATTTCTCATGCTAATATTGTCCTAACAAATAACATAATACGATGAGAAAAATATCAACCCTACTTCTTTTGATTGGATTAACCACAAGTGTATTTGCACAACAAAAAGGCGACTTTAGAATGCGTCTTCGTGCCACCGCTGTCATTCCTCAAGAAAGCGCAACCATCAGTACCATTAACGGCAATGTCGATATCTCCAACACCATTATTCCCGAGCTGGATTTTACCTACTTCTTGGCTAAAAACTTCTCCGCTAACCTTATTTTGGGAACTACCAAGCATGAGGTAAGTGCCGTAAATACGGCTTTAGGTAATGTAGATTTAGGAAAAGTTTGGTTATTGCCGCCAACCTTAACCCTTGCCTATCATTTGCCTGTAAGTAAAGAAGTGCAGCCCTATGTAGGTGCAGGCGTGAATTACACTATTTTTTATGGCGTTAAAGATGGTCCTGCGATTGCTAAAACCACCTACAAAAACACCTTTGCTCCAGCGGCCCAGTTGGGGGTAGATTTCGATATCAGCAAAAAGCTATTCCTAAATTTTGATGTGAAGAAACTATGGTTAAGTACTGATGCTACTGTTACCACCATTCCTTCGGTAGCGGGAGGAGCTACCGTAGTGGCTGATACGAAAATAAACCCTTGGTTATGTAGTTTCGGTATCGGAATAAAATTATAACCTTTTAAACCAAATATCGGCCCCATGTTTCATCGCATGGGGTTTTTGTTTTGTTTAAACTTTTAAAACGCATCATTTTTATTTAGTCAAAGTTCGTAAAAATTATCTGCTACAATCTGTAAGCGTAATACCACTATGTGTCCATGTGGTTTTAATATAATCCTTAAACGAGGCACATAGAAAACTCAATAGCATTAACTAAGTTACGTAGCTTCTTGAACAGTGATTTTTTTCTTTAAGTTTTTTAATATTTCTTAAATAAGGGTTATCTTATTCAAAAATGATTGCCATGGAAATAACAGATGTAAAGATTTCGAAAAAGAAGCCCATATTTCCAGTTAGCGAAAATTTGCATAAATACCTGCGCACCTACCAGCGTGATGCACGTTTGCCTGTAAATTACGAAGCACTGAAAGCATTTACCGAGAGCTATCCGATATTAGATAAAAACGGTAAAGATACCTTATGGGAAAGCCCTATATATGCTCAAGGTCAAATGGAGGAGTTGCATAGCGGCTTGAAGGTCATTTATGCCAAACTAAAAGCTTCGGGTAACCTACGTATTGTAGAACATAAATACATCGATAGGATTGACTATTGTACTTTTGGAAATACCCATCCCTTTAGGATAAGGATTGTGAACCGTTTGAACGATGTTTACGACTATTTTTATGTGAAAAAAGCAGACGCTTCAAGAGTGTATGGTTTGGAGTTGGAAGAGATTTTATCACCCAACCAAGTCAACTACTTGGTAGATGGAGATACCATGATTGAGGAACATATTGTAGGGCTGCCTGGCGACGTGTTCAACAAAGGAATGATTCATCAGGACGAATATAACCCTACCCGTATTGCAAAAGAGTTTGTAAAGTTTAACGAGCGCTGTTTGGTCACCTTGTTGGGCGACATGCGTTCTTACAATTTTGTGGTACAAATTACCCCTGATTTTGACGATATCCAATTTCGCATAAGGGCAATTGATTTCGACCAACAGTTTTACGAAGGGAACATCAAAGTTTACATGCCGCAGTTTTTTAAGGAAAATTATCCCTTGGTGAAATTGTGTATGGAGCACCTCACCGATAAAACCGTGCTGCAATATAAACAAGAAGAACTTTCGTCTATTGTGCATAGGGTGCGTAGTGAGCGTCACCGATTAACTGATTTGAGGGACGTTTCATGTAAAGAGGAATTGACCAGCAAGGAAAATATTGTGAAATTGAAAGAAAGCATGGCCGCGTATTATAACGACAGGGCTTATCAGGACTGTGAGAACATGACCGATATTATTGAGCTTAACCTTAAGAATATCATCAGGCAGGTGAAACTTTAGGGGTGTAAGTCTTAAGGTTCCATCAGGCCAACAGTGCCACCAACCCAGTCAAAATCTGCATTGTAACGTACGCCAATCATCTTTCCACGGCTTAAACGGGCCAAGTTGATGCAAAGCTGCGGTTCTTCGCCGTCAGGCCATAAGTACATCAATCTCAATTCTGCTTTTACACCGCCATCAGGAGCTTGTATAATGGGTTCGTAAGTTACTTTACGTTGTAATATCCAGTTTTCTGGGTCTTTTATTGCGCTGATATCATTTTCCTTTACATCTATAATTACACCCATCCCAGCAAAAGAAAAAAGCGGCTTAAGTACGTAGTTTTCTAAATCGGAAGGAATAACGTCCAATTGATTTAAAAACTGCGTTTTGGGCACAAACTTCCCTTTTAAAAAAGGCATAGTGTATTTGCTGATGCGATAGAACCAATTTGGATGGGTGGCCCATTCAACATCGAGTTCCTCTCTAGGGTCGAAACCTTTGTTGAAAATAGTAGGTTCATCCGCAATTTCATCAAAAATCAAGCGGTTATAAATTCGTTTAATTTGAATTTTATTTTCCCCCTCTTGATAATACAGCTGTTTTCCTTCTTTCGTGATTTGCTCTGGAGAAAGTATTTTAATGCCTGTTTTTTTGGCAGTCAGAAAGAAGTCGATGAACGTTTTTTGATTAACAGCGTCTATATCCATCAATACGACCTCGTGAGGTTGGTGTGTGCCAACAATTACCTTCCTTAATAAATCGAAATACGTCTCTTCGGTCGTTCCATTAAAAAGTGGCGTGAGTGATTTTTCAAGACCGTAAATTTCTTTATAATTGTTAGCCAAATGCATTTGAAAACCGTATAAAGAAGGGAAGCCCTGCATTTCTATCAGCATGGGTACTATTTCTCCATTTTCATCCTTACAAATGCCAAAATCAAAAGTCAAAAAGTGTGGATGATCATTCTCATTAGGTACCGCCCAATCTTTCGGGATTGCTTTCTGGGTGATCTCCTTGAAGTCATTACGTTTAATGAGCGCAATAATTTCATCTCCAGCAGTGATGAGCTGCTGTTTTAATTTTTCGGGCAGGAATACAGGAGATTCCGCTAGCCTAAAGGTAATTTCGGGATATCCTGTCGTAATTTTTGTTAAGAAATCCTGATATTTCTGCTCGTTGAAATTGGCATTAAAAGATGTTCTGTATTTCTCGATCATAGGTAGGGATTTGGGTTAAGGACAAACCCTTATGCGAATTGCAGCGCATTGATGGCCTCATCCAAAAAGTTTGGTAAAATGACGCTTTTCGTTAGCATAATTCTGTCTGGATTTTCCAAGCTGTTCAACATGTCATAGTACTTGTCTTCGCCATGGTTTTTAATGATAGCCTCCTTCTTTTCTTCCTGTAGCAAATAAATCTTCATCCCTGTCGGATCGGCTTCTGGGTGAAATTGCGTACCAATCATATAAGGAGAAAAACGTATGGCCATCATGCATCTTTCTAAATCTACATGCGGTCTATCTTTTTCGATGGCCAGTAGCTTTGCACCTGTTTTTTCGAAGGCTGTATCGTTAGGTTGTATCACTTGCCAATCTCTACTGTCTACAGAATAAAATGGATTGTTAAGGCCATTAAAAACACGCTCATTTTCGCCATCAGTAGTTAAAGAGATCGGGAAAATTCCAAAAGCATTAGATTTTCGCTGTGTTACTTCGCCCAACTGATACTTCCTGCAGCCTAACTGGAAAGAATGGCAAATCAAGAAAGTGTATTTCTTTTCGTCATTAACCAGGTTGAAGTTGTCAATCTGATCCAATAAATCAAAAAAATCGCCTTCCCATTGCTGACCTTCCCCATCAAAAGGGTTTCCAGGACCGCCGCTCGAAATGTAAATGTTATAACTTAGATCAGGTACTTCTCCTTTTTGCCTAATGTCAAATATGTCAATGGTTAAATTGAGCTGGTTATCAATTTTATATTGGTTTAAAATTTCTTGTATCCCTCTCATTCCCTGGTTAGGGAAGCCCATATTCATATCAATAATGGCTACCTTAATGTTGTTGTTATCGCTCATCCTTTTACCTCGCACCTATTAATGTTTGTGTAGTGATGTAGTCTACCACTGATTCATAGCTTTGGGTTTGTTCATAAACCGCCAGCTGCCTATCAGCGCCAGTGCCATTGGCTAAAATCTTGTGCACGTACTCAATTTCCCTTCTGCTACCCAGCTCGTCTACCACATCATCTATAAAATCTAACAATTCAAGTACCAAATTTCGGCAATTTACTTCCATTTCTTTCCCAAAATCTATCAAATTTCCATCAATGCCATAACGGGCGGCCCTCCATTTGTTCTCATTAATGAGTGCTCGGCTATAAGAAATGAAGTTTAAATTCTGTAAGCGTAGCTTGTACAATTTGGCGCATAATGCTTGAAAAATAGCTGTAAAGGCCATTGTTTCGTCAATCAGCATAGGGCAATCACACACCCTAAATTCGATGGTTTCAAAGAATGGATGTACACGAATATCCCACCATATTTTTTTCGCATTATCTATGCAATTCGTCTTGATCAAGAGCTTTACATAGTTGTCATAGTCTTCAATGCTATTAAAGATATCAGGAATACCCGTTCTTGGGAACTTATCAAACACCTTTGTACGGAACGATTTGTAGCCTGTATTTCTTCCTTCCCAAAAAGGTGAGTTGGTAGAAAGGGCAAATACGTGCGGTAAAAAGTAGCGGACTTGGTTGGCCACATGTATAGCCAGTTCACGGGATTGGAATCCTACGTGTACATGTAAGCCAAAAATTAAGTTGGATCTGGCGGCTTCCTGTAGCTCGTTTACAATTTCGCTGTAGCGAGGATGCTCGGTAATGAGCTGTTTTTCCCAGTGCGAAAAAGGATGCGTACCCGCGGCACCAATTCGTAGGCCTTGTTCACCTGCAAGTTGGGCTACCGTTCTTCGTAATTGCGAAATCTCTGCTCTTGCCTCATCTGTATTTCTACAGATACTGGTTCCTACTTCTACCACGGCTTGGTGCATTTCTGCCTTTACCTGATCTTTGTGTATTTTTTGCGCCGCCTCTACAATCTTTTGGTCATGAGAGGTGAGCTCCCTAGTGATGGGGTCAATGATCATGTATTCTTCTTCGATCCCTAAAGTAAACTCGTTCATAGATAGTTCGGTTTAGCGTTATTTAATCGGTTTTTTGATGGCTGGTTTTGGTTTGGCCACAGGTTTAGCGTTTGGAGCTGCTTTGGCAGCTTTGGCAGTTAAAGGAGTGCCAGCAGCACTGGTTTTAACATAGTTTCCCCATGTAAGGTTGTTTTTGCCAAACTCTTGAGCCAAGGCTTTTTCTATCGCATAGTTAGCGGCAGTTTCAACTACCCATTCAAAGTTCTCTTCGCCAACACTTTCTAAGCTCGCATCTGGTGCGGGGTTGCAAAAATCAATGGCAATTGGAACGCCGTTTCTCACAGCAAATTCTACCGTATTGAAATCATAACCTAAGTATTGGTTAAGTTTTAAAGTATATTCTTCAATCTTTTTTAATAGTTTATCACTTGGTTTTGGTCCGTCAACCACATAGCGTAGGTGATGAGGGTTGCGTGGTTCATATTGCATGATGCGTACATGTTTGCCGCCAATGCAATAGCATCTAAAATATTCATCGAAAATAATTTCTTCTTGCAGCATCATTACCGTTTGTTGGGTTTGGCTATGCTTTTCAAAAAACTCTTCCATGCTCTCTAATTTGTAAACCTCTTTCCATCCGCCGCCATCAAAAGGTTTCATGTAAGCTGGGAAACCAACGTAATTAAATATCGCCTCCCAATCAAAAGGCATGACCAAGTTGCTAAACGAATGTTCGTTGGTGTCGTCTGGATGCTCTCTGGATGGGATTAATGCCGTTTTAGGAACGGGAACCCCAATGTTTTCGGCCAGTGCATTGTTGAAAAACTTTTCATCGGCACTCCACCAAAATGGGTTGTTGATCACTGCAGTACCACCCATGGCTGCATTTTTTAAATAGGCTCTGTAAAAAGGTACATCCTGCGAAATACGGTCAATAATTACAGCGTATTCAGGCTTTTCGGCTTGAAAAACCTTGTCTATTTTTACAAATTCTGCCGTAACGTTTTCAACGGCCTTTTGGTTCACTCGGTCTACAAAAGCCTGCGGGAATGAACGTTCCTGTCCAAATAAAATTCCGATTTTTTTCATGGTATATATGTTTTAAAAGTGTTGATTATGCTGAATGATTGATTTTTTCTAACTCCTAATCCCTAGTTCCTAAATCTGATAAACATACTCGGGAAACATTTCTCTCCATATGGGCCAATCGTGGTCGGCATTAGGTCTAATGTCCAGCCAATGATTAATTCCTTTTTGATGTAAAATGCCCGATAGATTTTCATTGTCTGCCCTGCACATGTCGCGGTCTGTAGTGCCCAAAACAATTTTTAGTTGCCAAAGCTCAGGATTCATGTTGTTTGGGATATAGTCAATAGGATTGTTGAAATAAGCGTCATCATTATAAAACCCGTCTAACTGGCCTCTGATGTCAAACGCACCACTCATGCTAAACAGATGGCTTATGGCCCAAGGATGTCTAAAAGCGAAGTTTACGGCGTGGTATCCGCCAAAGCTACATCCAGCGGTAATGACTTTGTTTCTTCCAGTTTCGCTAGTCGCAAGCGGAAGAAGCTCTTCCAATAAGAACTTATCATACCAGATATGGTTTTTCACTCTTTCAGAAGGATGAATGTGCTTGTTGTACCAACTTAAGGAGTCAATACCATCGGGACAATAGATCTTAATTTTCCCTTCTTCAATGAAGTTCCGTACAGATTCTATTAACTTAAAATCCTTATTCTCGTAATACCTTCCCATGCTGGTGGGAAATAAAATAATAGGGTAGCCACCGTGGCCAAAGACCAAAGTTTCTATCTCCCTGTTGAGGCTAGGGCTGTGCCATCTTTGTAATTCTTCTTTCATCGGTATAATGATTATAGGACTTAAGTTAGTCATTTTCAGTAACAAAAAAAATTATGCGTATTTTTTTTGTTTATTTAATGGCTGTAGGTTTTTGGGATAATGATAACTTTGTAGCTGAATCGAAGAGGAACTGAAAACTTTAATACCACTGTTATCAAAACTACCTATCAAATAAAATCGAAATATCTTCAACGTACGGTTGATTTAGACATTTATGTGCCCGCTAACCTGCTAGGAAACGAAACCGTAAACTTGCTTTTGGTGAATGACGGACAAGACTTGTCGCAAATGGGGCTAGAAGAGCACTTGTTGGATTTACAAAATAAGTGGAAAATAAATCCAGTGATAGCTGTTGGTATTTACGCTGGAGAAGAGCGTTTGCTGGAGTATGGCGTGGCTAACCGACCAGATTTTAAGGGAAGAGGTAGCAAGGCCGATGTATACACGGCATTTGTGATGGGCGAACTGCTGCCTTTTATAAAGAAGCAATTTGGGAATACCATTAATGGCAAAAAAGCTTTTGCAGGCTTTTCATTAGGCGGTTTAACAGCTTTTGATATTGCTTGGCACCATAGTGATGTTTTTGATTTGGTAGGCGTGTTTTCGGGTTCTTTTTGGTGGCGAAAGAAAGATTTGGACAAAGATTATACCGATGAAGACCGAATTTTGCATGAAATGATCAGAGAAACTTCTTCGAAACCAGACCTGCGATTTTGGTTAATGACAGGCACAGAAGATGAAACGGCCGACCGTAATCAGAACTTTATTATCGACTCTATAGATGATACCGTGGATGTGGTTAAGGAGCTGGTGAAAAAAGGCTATCGCCGACAAACCGATATTTTCTACTATGAAATGGTTGGAGGCAAGCATAATGTGCCTACATGGGGCGAGGTGCTACCAAAGTTTCTAGAATGGGCTTTCGTGAAGTAAAGGCTATATCTTACCCATTACATACATGTTTTCCATTGTTGGCGTTTCACTACCGCCTCTTTTTTCTAAGGTAATGGCAAAAGCTTGCGCCGAAGCAATGGCCGTCATTTTTTGTACTGCAGTTTCCGAATCCTGATCATATACCCCTAAGCTAACGGGTTTGCCATCTACAATGGCCCACAACTGATATTGCTGTTCCTTAGAAGGTGCAGGTAAATTGTCCAAAGCCAAGTAAACATTATTGGATTTTTGTTCCAAATAGACCATGGCCTTCATGTCTGGATGTTTTTCAACCCCTAACAATGGAATAGATTTCATTTGTGGATTGTTGGCCATATCCCATTTGCTCTTTAAGTTTTGATAAGCAAGCTGGGTGTTTTTTTGAGTTTCGGTTAAGGCTGCAACTTGATTTTTTACCGCGGTTTGAGCGTTGTTGAGGTAAAAATTTAATGCTATGCTAGCGATTAATAAAATAGAAGCTGCAATAGCAAACCATTTCAAAGTTGCTTTGTTGTTATCTGTACTTTGTGTTGGATAAAGAGGTTTGGCAATAGTTTCTGGCTGTACGTCTTCAACAACAACAGGAGATGCTTGGTCGTCGCTAATTTTGGCCCATATTTCTGATTTAAGATTGGGAGGTGGGGCAATAGCTTGTTGCGACGCAAAATCTTCTAACGTATTTTGTGCGTCAATAATAGCCTGCTGTACCTCGGGGTTGTTCTTTTGGATGCAGTCCAAAATGCGCATTTCCTCCTCAGTAGCTAAACCCATCACATAGGCTTCTATAATACCAGACGATATGTAATCTTTAATGTCCAATTTATCGGTAATCTTTTAATAATCTTTTCAACTCAATCAAGGCGTTTCTAGTTCTCGTTTTAATAGTTCCAATAGGGATATCGAGCCTTTCGGCTATTTCCTGTTGTGTATATCCTTTAAAATAAGCTAATTCTATCAACTCCTGCCATTCTCCTTTGAGTTGCAATAGCACGTTTTTCATGCCAATGTGGTCAACGTTAGGGGTGGTGGCGTATTGTTCGCTATCATTTACGAATTCTGGAATGCTTTGGTTTTTTTGTTCGTTCTGATAGCCTTTGGATCTGATATAGTCAATAGCCGTATTACGTGCCAAATTAATCATCCATGTATACAAACGGCCTTTTTCTGCATCAAATTGTGCAATATTTTTCCAAATCTTAACAAAGACGTCCTGTATAATTTCGTCGGCATATTCCTTTAAGTGCACTACTTTGGTAATGATACCATATATAGCCCCAGCATAATTATCATATAGATAGTTAAATCCTTTCTCGTCGCGCTTTAAGAGCAAAGCGATGATTTCTTGTTCGGATAATTTGGGTTGCGTACTCAAAAAATAAAGTGCTTTTAACAAAAATATAAAAATATCTGAAACTCAAGCTTTTTTAAAACTGTTTTTAATACTTTATCGTACATGATTTAAAAAGGAGACTACATGAAAATAATTTTTAAAAGGGTGATATTTTTATCACTACTAAGCTTTACGCTGGTTGCGCCAACATTCGGACAACAGAAAAACAAAAACCCTTACTATTCGAGAACAGATCAAAAAAAACTTCAGGTCAGCAATAAAGAGTGGAAGCAAATTTTGGAACCTAATTTATATGCCGTGGCGAGAGAGGGCGCTACCGAAAAGGCTTTTACGGGTAAGTACAATGAGTTTGATGTGAAGGGGACCTATTATTGTGCAGTTTGTGGGAATAGATTGTTCAGATCAGGGGCAAAATTTGCGAGTACTTGCGGCTGGCCTTCATTTTTTGAACCAGGTGCCAAAGGAAGTGTTACCTATAAAGAAGACAGGTCTTACAACATGGTACGTACCGAAGTGCTTTGTGGCAGATGTGGTTCTCACCTAGGTCATGTATTTGATGATGGCCCCCAACCTACTGGTAAACGTTATTGCATGAATTCTATTAGTCTTGATTTTGAGGCCGATAAGGGAAGTTCTTTAAAAAATATTCAAAAATAAAAACCGAGCGTTCGCACAATCTCGTAAGTGTAGACAAAGACATAAATCATTAAATAAAATTAAACATCATGAAAAAGTTAACAAATCTAGTGGCCGTAAGTGTATGCGCATTAAGCTTCATCTTTTCTAATGCTACTATGGCACAGACTTCAAAAAAAGAAAAAACAGTAATGGTAGGCGGGGCACCAATGTACCCTTCTAAAAATATTGTAGAAAATGCAGTGAACTCAAAGGACCACACTACTTTGGTAGCGGCAGTTAAAGCGGCTGGTTTAGTAGAAACTTTGTCGTCAAAAGGCCCTTTTACCGTTTTTGCTCCTACTAACGCTGCCTTCGACAAATTGCCTAAAGGTACCGTTGAAACCTTGGTGAAACCAGAAAACAAAGCAATGCTTACTAAAATTTTAACCTACCACGTAGTTGCGGGCAATCATAGTGCAAAATCTATTTGGGCTGCAGTAACTAAAGGTGGTGGTAAAGCAACCATGGCTACTGTTCAAGGTGAAAAATTAACTTTCTGGACTAAAGGAAAAGATTTATACGTGAGAGATGCTAAAGGTAACGATGCAAAAGTTACCATTGCCGATGTGAACCAATCAAATGGCGTTATCCACGTAATTGACGCTGTGTTAATGCCTTAGTTTTCATTTTTGATTAATGAAAAGTCCCGCACTTGCGGGACTTTTTTTGTTTGTAGAATGTTCCCTGAAAAAAAATATAAAATATTTCTATCCTCCATACAATAAAGCTTTGCGAAGGGAGTTTATATTACTGAGAGCGTTAATTTAGATGGCGGGGACAAGGTGGTATGCTGAGTCCCCGTTTCTTTTTTACCCCACCAGGCTCGATAGATATTCTTGATGAATAGATCGAGATAAGTGATTTTCTTTCACCTTTCGCTTAGCGTAACTTCACCACATGATTAAAGGATTATTTGAAACACACCTTTTCGTAGAGGATTTGGAGAGGTCTGTTGATTTTTATAAGAATGTGTTAGGCCTTATCGAATGTGGCTATAATGATGACCGTAGAGTCGCATTTTTTTGGATAGGTGAACCGAAAGGCGCAATGCTGGGTTTATGGGAAAAACCGAAGAATGAAATCGATATCCGTCATTTTGCATTTAGCTGTGAGGTTGACGATGTATTGAACAAGTCTATTGCTTTTTTGAAAGAAAGAGACCTGCAGCCTTATAATTTTCTCAAAGATGGCAAGGAGAAACCAATGGTTTTTGCTTGGATGCCAGCCGTGGCCATTTATTTTAAAGACCCCGATGGGCACGATCTAGAATTTATTGCCATGTTGGAAGGAGATGGAAAGCCAGAACTGGGCGTGATTAGTTACGACGAATGGTTAACGCATGTGTGAAAATTGATTTTAGCTGTTCGGGCATTTTATACTAAAGATAGAAAGAAAATTTAACCACAAACCAGCGAAAGAAAATAGCATAGTACATTAGTTCTGCTGTTTAAACCCGATTGAAATGGAAATCCTTTTTGTTGCTGTCATCCAGTTTCCTAAATAATAGCTTTGGCAAAAAGATTGAAATGTAAAGCGGGGCAGGTGCCTACGATTGGTAATGCAATTGATTTACAAAAACTTAACATCTTTTTCCTAGTGGTTATATTTCGTTTTTCGGCTTTTTTCGCTACCTTTGCGCCCTTAAATACTATCGCATAAGATGCAAAATATTAGAAACATAGCTATTATAGCCCACGTAGACCACGGTAAAACCACCACGGTAGACAAAATTTTACATGCCTGCTCTATTTTTCGTGATAACGAGGAAACGGGAGATTTGATCTTGGATAACAATGATTTGGAGCGTGAACGAGGCATTACCATCGTGTCTAAAAACGTATCGGTTAAATATAAGGACGTTAAAATTAATATTATTGATACCCCTGGTCACGCCGATTTTGGTGGTGAGGTAGAGCGTGTGTTGAAAATGGCTGATGGCGTGCTTTTGCTTTGCGATGCTTTTGAGGGAGCGATGCCTCAAACTCGTTTCGTAACTCAAAAAGCTTTGGCTTTAGGCTTAAAACCAATTGTAGTTGTAAACAAAGTTGATAAAGAAAACTGTCGCCCAGAAGAAGTTTATGAGCAAATTTTTGAGTTGTTCTTTAACTTAGAGGCTACTGAAGAGCAGTTGGATTTCCCTGTAATTTATGGTTCGTCTAAAAATGGTTGGATGAGCACTGATTACGCACAACCAACAGATAACTTTTTCCCTTTATTGGATGCAATTGTAGAGCACATTCCTGCAGCTCCAATTAATGATGGTACTTTACAAATGCAGATTACTTCGTTAGATTATTCTTCTTTCGTAGGTCGTATTGCAATTGGACGTGTACACAGAGGAACCATTAAAGAAAACCAACCTGTTACTTTGATCAAACGTGATGGTAAATTGGTTAAATCTAGAGTAAAAGAATTATACACTTTTGAAGGTTTAGGTAAGGTAAGAACTACTGAAGTTAAATCTGGAGATATTTGTGCAGTGGTAGGTATTGATGGTTTTGATATTGGTGATACTATCGCTGATTTTGATGCACCAGAACAATTACCAGTAATTAGCATTGATGAGCCAACAATGAACATGATGTTCACCATTAACAACTCTCCTTTCTTTGGTAAAGAAGGTAAGTTGGTTACTTCTCAACGTATCAAAGATCGTTTAATGAAGGAAATGGAGAAAAACTTGGCATTAAAAGTTGTTGAAACTCAAGGTGCAGATTCATGGTTGGTTTATGGTCGTGGTATTCTCCATTTATCAGTATTGATCGAAACGATGCGTCGTGAAGGTTATGAGCTACAAGTAGGTCAGCCGCAAGTTATCGTTAAAGAAATTGATGGTAAAAAACATGAGCCAGTAGAGACTTTAATTGTAGACGTTCCTGGTGATGTTGCTGGTAAAGTAATTGAATTGGTAACTCAACGTAAAGGTGAGTTGTTGATTATGGAACCAAAAGGTGATTTACAACACTTAGAATTCGAAATTCCTTCTCGTGGTATCATCGGTTTACGTAACAACGTATTAACGGCTACTGCTGGTGAAGCGATTATGGCACACCGTTTTAAAGCTTATGAGCCTTGGAAAGGTACAATTCCTGGTCGTTTAAATGGGGTATTGATCTCTATGGATAAAGGTACAACTACTGCTTATTCTATTGATAAATTACAAGATAGAGGTCGTTTCTTTGTAGATCCAGGTGTGGATATTTATGAAGGACAGATTTTAGGTGAGCATATCCGTGATAATGATTTAGTGATCAATATTGTGAAAGGAAAAGCATTAACTAACATGCGTGCTTCTGGTACTGATGATAACACTCGTATTGCACCAGCAATTAAATTCTCTTTAGAGGAGTGTATGGAATACATTCAAGCTGATGAGTACATTGAGGTTACACCTGCAAGTATCCGTTTACGTAAAATCTATTTAACAGAGCAAGAGCGTAAAGTTAAAGGCAAAGCTTTCCAATCGTAATTGATTGTATGCTAGCATAGTAAATTCGGAAAATTGAAATTAATTTATTAACTTTAATTGTCCGAGACATAGGAGAAATTACAAAGGCCTCCCGACTTTTTGTCGGGAGGCCTTTTGTTTGTGTGTTAATTTGGAAAGAATTTAATGGGGATGTTGTACTGAGTTCTAACTGGTTTGCCGTTTAATGAACCTGGCTTCCATTTAGGACTGGATTTAAGGACCCTTTCTGCTTCTTCATCGGTACCTGATCCCAATCCCCTCAATATTTTAATATCGCCCAGCGAGCCGTCTTTTTCGATGACAAAGGATGCAAACACATTACCTTTGATGTTTTTTGCTCTAGCTGCTGCTGGATATTTGAGATTATCTGAAAGGAACGTATAAAATTTTGGCAGCCCGCCAGGGAATTGTGGTGGGTTTTTCAATGCCACAAAGGAATAAAGTTCATTCCCCTTAGTGGTGGTTTGGGCCTGGCCTAAGTGGTATCCTAGTATTGAAACTAATAAGATAAGCGCAATTTTTTTCATGTTTATCGTTGGGTTGGTTTTTTGCTAGGTCTTCCAGTCACTACTTTTTCGCCATTTTTTGTCGTAATCAATACCACGCCATTTTTTGCTTTTTCACCGTAAAGTGCTGCTCCAGTACCATCTTTCAAAATGTTAACAGCGTCAATGGTTTTGGGGTCTATGTCACTAATTCTGCCATTTTCCAAAATTTCACCGTCTAAAATGTAGAGCGGTGATTTGCCATCCTCAAATTTTGCTCCCTTTAAGGTAATTTGATCTCCGCTAATATGCACGGCACCATCTTTTGATTCGATTTTAATGCCTTTTATAGCACCAGTTTGTTTTTTAGCTAAGCTAAATTTGATGGGAAGGTTATATTTTACGCGAACAATCTTGCCATTTTGAGTTCCTGGCGTCCACTTTGGGCTAAGCTTTAATATTCTTATGGCTTCTTCGTCGGCACCATATCCTAATCCCCTGTCTATCTTAATATCATTTAGCGAGCCATCTTTTTCTACAATGAAGGATGCAAAAACATTTCCTTCAATATCTTGCTTTGCGGCTTCCTCTGGATATTTAATATTGTCGGCTAAAAACTTATAAAAATCACTGATTCCACCAGGGAACTGCGGAGGATTTTCTAAGCTCACAAAGCTATGTACTTCGTCTGGTTCGAAAGCATATCCAATAATAGAAATAGTGTTTAAACTAATGAAATTAGCTTTGTTCTTTGCATTTTCGTTAAGAAACGGAGCGGAAGAGCCTTGAAGCATAAATGCTACTTTTAAGCTATAATTTCCGTCTTTTAATGCCCCTTCTTTATAGGCCCCTATTCTTTTAACCATCTCCTCATCGCAGCCTGAACCTAATTTGGTTTCTATTTTAATATCTGTAGGTTTTTTGTCAATTACCTTAAAGGTAACCACTAAGTTCCCCTGAATTTTATTTTCGACAGCTAACGAAGGATATTTTACCGTATTGCCTAGATATTTATAAAATGAGTTAATGCCATCTACGGCTTTAGTGCCCTTAGGGAGTGGGAACCTTACGATAGGTTCTCCAATAACCACCTCAACAGCTCTTTCTGGCTTTAAATTTAACACTTCGGCTACGGTTGCTTTGGCTGCTTCAAGCGGTACTTGATCTGCGGCAGCTAAAAGCTGCTCATTTTTTCTGATGGTTGATGAAGAAAGTAGTAGGGCTAAGGCAAAAAGAGGAACGAAAATACCGTATTTTACGATGGCTGTTTTTCTTGACCTTTCTTTGTAGAGCATAAAAATCCGTTTCTTAATCATTGATTTTTTAAGGAAACCATTGGTTAAGGTATTCACGTTTACGCCAAAGGCTTGGTTAAGTAATAACATGGAATAAGCCTCCTTGTCGCCCTGAAATTTGGCGGCAGCTTCGTCAGCTAAATATTCGTGGATATTTTTAACGGTAGCCTTATAAAGGTAGATAATAGGATTGAACCAAGTAAGGATGCCTATGGACTCGAAAAATAGCACATCAAAAGTATGCAATTGTTTAATGTGGATGTCTTCGTGGTGGTTTACTGTTTCGGCCTCAGGAAGGTTTTCGGCCACTATTTTCTTGTTCCAGAAAGAAAATGCCAAGCCATTTTTAAGGCCGTTGAACATCTTTTTTACACCGATCAGTTGAATGATAAAACGGCCTAGAAAAAAGAGGACTCCTGATAGGTAAATAAGAACGATGACACTGCCCCAGTTAATACTTTGGGTCTCGGCAACTACTGGCCCTTGTGTAATGAGCTGGTTAAGTTGTTCAACCTGTACGTAAATCTGCTGGCTAATTTCCTGTTTGCCAAACCAATCTAACTGTATAAAAGGAATTGCCAGCGAGAAAATGCCCGAACAAATTAAGTAGATCCTATTTAACACAAAATAGGTTTCTTTGGTGAGTAATAATCTATAAAAAGCATAAAAAACAACCAAATAGATATTTACCTGCAATAAATAGTGTGACCAGCTCATTTCGGTTTATTTTTAAATTTGTTAATCATTTTTAAAATTTCATCTACATCACTCAGGTCAAGCTTTTCTTCCTTCACAAAAAAGGAGAACATACTTTCTACAGAGTTTTCGAAATAGTTGCCCAAAAGCTTTTCGGTGGCGTGTCTTTTATACTCGTCTTTTGAAATGAGGGGATGATATTTGTGGGATTTGCCGTAAGCTTCATGACCTATAAAGCCCTTTACTTCTAAAATTCGGATAATGGTTGATACAGTGTTATATGCAGGCTTAGGTTCAGGAAGATAATCAATTACCTCTTTTACAAAAGCGCTGTCAAGTTGCCACATTACCTGCATAATTTGTTCCTCTGCTCGAGTTAAATCTTTAATTTCCATGTTGTCTATTTTAAATATTGTCTTTTAAAGCGCAAGCTTAAGCTAAATATTTTAATACCAATATATAACTAATTAATTAGTTTTCAAATTTTATATAGAAATATTTTCTATTCCAAATGGCTTTCGTTGTTTAAATGAGCTTGGTTTCGTAGTATTGAATACTAAAGAAATAAAATGAAGATAGCTTTTCATGGCGCTGCCAGAAATGTAACAGGAAGTAAACACCTGCTTACCTTGGATAATGGGACTAATATTTTATTGGATTGTGGGATGTTTCAGGGAATGGGACAAGAAACAGAAGCATTAAACGAAAACTTTGGCTTTGTTGCTGCCGAAGTAGATGTTTTGGTATTGTCGCACGCACATATTGACCACAGTGGATTAATCCCACGTTTGGTGGCCCAAGGCTTTAAAGGTAAAATTTACGGAACTCCCGCGACCAAAGAGCTTTCCAAAATCTTGTTGTTGGATTCGGCAAAAATACAAGCGGGTGATTTAAACTATAAGAACAAGAAGTTAGCAAAACGAGGCCTGCCTTTAGAGGAGGCGCTGTATGAAGAGGAGGATGTGCTTAAAGCAATGTCTTTTTTTGAAATGGTTCCTTATCATAAAGAAGTGGTGATTGCCGAGGGAGTTAGCTTGCAGTTTATTGATGCTGGACATATCATTGGCAGTGCTTCGGTACATTTACGCATTACTGAACAGGGAAAAACCTCCCAGTTGAGCTTTAGTGGTGATGTAGGCCAATACGGTGATCTGCTTTTACGTTCACCGCAATCATTTCCGCAGGCAGATTATATTTTATTGGAATCAACCTATGGTGATAAGCTCCATAAAGATGCACAGCCAACAGCACAGGCATTGTTAGATGTGGTGATTAAAACCTGTGTGGAGAAGCAAGGAAAATTGATTATTCCAGCTTTTAGCGTAGGCAGAACGCAGGAGATTTTATACGTGCTTAACAACCTGGATTTAAAAGGCCAGTTGCCAAAAGTGAATGTTTATGTAGATAGTCCGCTCTCGGCAAAAGCCACTCAAATTGTTGAGAACCACGCCGAGGGGTATAATGATGAGGTGTTGGATATCATGAAAATTGACGACAATCCTTTTGATTTTGAGCGGTTACATTACGTAGAAAGTGCAGAAGAATCAAAGGCTTTAAATGCTAATCCCGAACCGTGTATCATTATTTCGGCTTCGGGAATGGCGGAAGCTGGGAGGGTGAAACATCACATCAAAAATTGCATTGGCGATCCTAAGCATACTATTTTGTTGGTGGGCTATTGTGAGCCAAATTCATTGGGAGGTAAATTAAAGAATGGCGCTACAGAGGTAGGGATTTTTGGAGATCGGTTTGCGGTACATGCAGAAGTGCAAAGCATTCAATCAATGAGTGCCCATGGCGATTATAATGACTTGCTCCAATTTCTTTCTGGTCAGGATGCCAGCAAGGTGAAGAAACTGTTTTTGGTGCACGGTGAGTATGAAGTGCAATTGAATTTTAAAGAGAAACTGCATGCCGCTGGTTTTAGAAACGTTGAAATTCCTGAGAGACACCAGTCATTTGATTTACCTAGTTAATTAGCTAATTATCGAATTAGCTAATTGGATAATGTCAGTTAACCGATTTCAACAATTAACCAGTTTAGCAATTAACCGATTAACCAGTTCAACAATTAACCTAGTCAAATCTTTATCAAATCATTCTTAATGCCATAAACCACCAAGCCCGTTCTGGATTTTAGGTTCAGCTTGGCAAATAAGGATTCGCGGTAATTGTCGACCGTACGAGGGCTGATGTTCATGAGGGAAGCAATTTCCTTGTAGGTAAGCTCTGAGGCGCAATATTGCAAAAAGGTAAGTTCTTTTTCGGTAAGGATGTTTTTGGGCTCCTCATTCTTGATCGATACCAGTAAACGACCAGATACGAGTTCGTTTACATAAAAGCCTTTTTCGAGCATCGCCTTGATGGCAATGAGTACTTCCGAAGGTTTCGATTCCTTCAAAAGATATCCGTTTGCACCAGCCTTGATCATATTGATGATTGATTTTTCGTCTTCGAACATGCTCAGGGCCAAAACATAAATGTGGGGATACTGTTCTTTGATCCATTTGGTAGCGGCAAAGCCGTCTACCACGGGCATGTTAATATCCATCAGGATCAATTGTACCTCTTCATGTTTTTTAATCTTCGATTGTAAATCACTGCCATTTACCGCTTCAAAAACAATGGCAATTTCCTCAAATTCACTTAACAGGCTCGCTAAGCCAGATCTGAACAGGGTGTGATCGTCCACTAAGGCTATTTTTATCTTTTCTTGCATGATTTAAGGGTAGGGTATGATTAGGGTAATTTGAGTTCCTTTGCCTATTGCCGAGGCAACCTGAAATGTGCCATCAATTAACTTTACTCTCTTCTCTATCGTATGGAGACCTAATCCGCCGCTATTTTTAGATACATCTTGATAATTAAAGCCAATGCCATTTTCTTTAATGACGATGAGTAGGTTCTCCTGTTGTTGGGCCAAGCTGATGATAATTTCGGTGGCCTGGGCATGTTTGATGATGTTATTGACAATTTCTTGAAAGAGCCTTAAGATGATCAAGTCTTTTTCGGGAGAGGCTTCTAGGTGCTCTTCAAGGTGGTTGGTAAAGTTGATTTGGTAGACTTCAGATTTTTTAAGCCAATCTACTTCTTGTTCAAGGGCGTGGCCAATGCCTTTTTCGAGCAGTTTTTCTCCCTGTAAAAGCTTGGCCAGTTCTCTTAGCTCTTTGATGGATTTGTTCACTAACTCGGTAGAGTTGTCAATTTTTTTGCTTGCTTTTTCTCGGTCATCTATGTTAATGGAAGCCAAGGTTAAGTTGGTAAGGCTTAACAGTTGACCAATATTATCGTGCAGGTTACTTGCGATGGTTTGCATGGTTTGCTCTTGTACTTCGATTTGTGTCTTTAGAAGTTCTGATTCAAATTGCTGCGCCATTAATTTCTTTTCTTGCAGATGCTTTGCCTTACGGACATTATATTGCCTGATGTAAACGAGTAGAAAGCCAGGCACTAACAAAAAAATTAATGTAGCTAGAATAATTAGGATATATATCTGCGTTGTCGATTCCTGCATATGAAAGCGTATGTCCAAAAGCCGTACAGTAGTAGATTTAGTAAGATAAAGATAAAATATCTTAAGGTATGTCCAGCATATATTTTATTTGGAAAAACAGGGTCAAAAAGTGTAATTACTACACCTCCAAAATAAAACAATAAAGTGCCAGCTACCCACCAAAAAGGGGCATGTTTTTTTAAGTCAACAAATTCGTCTTTTTTTAGTAGCAGATAATAGTACCATAAGCTATATAAGATAGCTACTATTGATAGAAACATTATGGGCAAGGTATTTTTGCCCATAATGCCATTTAAGTAAATTTCTAATATATAAATTGAACAAAAAATACCATAAGAGAACAGCGTGAGTAGTTTGACCTTTTTATAATCTTTAAGAAAATAATACATGCCATAAATTATATATGCGCCTTCAAATAATATAAATATTGTATAAAGCCAAGTATTATGGAGGTAATAAACTCTACTGAGCACACGGCCTGTAATCTCTACTGAGCAGACAATAAATAGATATAAGATGGATAACTTCCAAAACTTGTTCTTATCTGATCGTAATAAAAAGAAAGAGGCAATAAAAGCAACAAGTTCTATAATGATAAAAATGTTCAGTAATTTTGGCATATTAGTCTATTAACATTGGACTATCTTTGGGACAGTCGTTTGGACAAAGTTCCCCTCTGTTTTCAGGTATCATTGGATGTTTCATGTCGGTAAAATAATCAGTTTTTTTTATGCCATTTTCTTCTCTGGTCGAAACGAAGATTATCGTGTTTCTATTTGCATAGTTTTTTGGGATTTCATCTGCACCAGGGATTTCGTTTAATTTTTTAATTAAATCTTCTGTGTATTGCCCAAAATAAACCCTGATGCCATCTGCTTTTTCTTCTTTTTCTAAAGCATTTGCAATCGCTACGATTTGTTCTTTAGGAAACCAAACTGATTTGGTGTCTTCATTCGTCCTAACGTGATTCTTTCGAAATGTTTTAGCCATTTCTTTTGCAATAGGTAAAGGGACAGACGTCAAAGATGTTGTCAATAATTCTTCTTTTTGATTTTTCATTTGGATTTAATTTTAGTTGGTTTATTAATTTGTTTTTTACAAAGAAATGCAATTGCGTTAAATCACAATACCGTAAAAACACCCTGTAAATTAAGGTAATATCTCTGAAGTTGGAACAGTTGGAGCTAAATAATTTTGGATAAAACTAAAGTGTTATGACCATCCAAATTAATGAAGAACATTTACAGGACAGTATCAGTACCCGAGAAGTGGAAGTTTTACAATTGATTTCCTTGGGCTATTGCAATAAGGAAATTGCCGATCAGCTTTTCATCAGCAGGCTTACCGTTGAAACCCACCGAAGAAATATGGTGAAAAAGATGGGTTTTAGAAATACTTACCAGTTGGTGGTGTGGGCATTTAAGGAGAGGGTATTCATATAAAAACCACATAGGAACATAGTTTTCTTATTTCGACACTATGCCTCTATGTGGTTGGTGTATTTTTTAACTCGGTTGCTTAGTTTCTTGGAGCAACTGGTTTTGGTAATTCTTTACGAGGAATTTTCTCGGCACGCTCTGAAGTGTGATAAACAAAAGAAGCGATAATGGTTGCCGATTTTTTCAAGTCATCCTCTACCAATCTGTCGTAAGTATCTTGGTTGGTATGGTGGGTACGAGTGTTGTAGTCCATTGGATCTTGGATAAACTGGAAGCCAGGTAAACCCACTGCATCATAAGCTTGGTGGTCGGTACCGCCAGTGTTGCTAATGGTTACGGTTTTTGCACCTAAATCAGCAAAAGGATTTAACCACGATTGGAAAATATCCTTTGCGCCAGCATTGCCTTGTAAGTAAATACCACGTACAGCACCAGTACCATTATCTAGGTTGTAATAAGCACTCAGCTTTCCGTGCTCAGGCAATAGTTCCATTTTGGTTGGATCAGCAAAATGTTGTTTTACATAACCTCTTGATCCATGTAGGCCTTGCTCTTCCGCATCCCAAAGGGCAATTCTAATAGTTCTTTTTGGTTTAAAGTCAATGGCTTTTAAAATTCTCATTACTTCAATCATCACGATAGAACCAGCCGCATTATCAGTTGCACCAGTTCCTGAGTGCCAAGAGTCAAAGTGACCTCCTAGCATTACAATTTCATCTTTTAACTTTTTATCGGTACCTGGAATTTCGGCAATAACGTTGTAACCTTTTACATCTTGTGGGTAGAAAGTTGTTTTCACGTCAGCTTCTACTTCTACCTTTTGGCCAGCACGTAACAAACGTAAAATGTGTAAGAAATCCTCAGCTGATACTTCTAACTCTGGAGCAACAGGTTTAGCATCTACTGCATAAGAAGCACCGTTACTAGTAAAGAAAGTGCCGTAGTTTCCACGAGCATAGGTTAAAATCAAACCTACTTTTTCTTGTACTAACATTTCATTGATTGCCGCTCTGTTCTGACGCATACGCATCATCATGGCCATTTGGTTGTTGCCACCACGGCCACCTGGACGGGCCTGTCCTGGAACTGCAGGTTCTGCGGCTGCCATTTCAGCAAGTTTCTCGTCAGTGTAGCGAGTCACATCTGGCACATACGAATTTTTAAGTGGTTGCACCATTACCGATTCAATCACTACAATTTTGCCAGCTAGTTTGCCTTTGTATTTTTCAAGGTCGGTAACTGTATCTGCCTTAATTAAAACAACCTCCGATTTAATTGGTCCGTTGGTGCCTGGTGTCCAAGCTTTAGGATAGCCAATAATTGGTCTGTAAAAAGGAGCAGTGGTGGCAGCATAGTATCTTTCTACCGACCAGCCTTTTCCAAAATCGCCCCAACTTTCTTGTTTGGCATTTTTAAGTCCAAGCTCATTGAAATACTTCACCGCCCAGTCTCTTCCTCTTTTAATACCTGGAGAATTGGCCAAACGAGGTCCAATCACGTCGGTAATTTGGAAAGCAATATCCATTACTTTCGAGTTTTCTAATCCTTCTTTTCTAATCTTTTGTATGGCTTCGGTATTCACCTGTTCCTGTGCAAAAGCGTTAAAAGAAAAGGCAATGGCTAATGCGCCAATGGTAAATTTCTTTATCATAAATTGTCTATTTAGGTTAAGTAACAATATGGTGTGAATTTACAGGTAATGTCAAATAGTTGTAACTTTCTATTCAGAATTTTACAACCTAAAATGAATATGAAAAATCTTCGTCTGGCTTTGCTAATGAGCATGGGATTTTTGGCTAACTCTCTTGTCTTTGCACAGAAAACAGAAATTAGAGATCCTCAAATTACCACCATGTTAAATGAGGTTTCGGCAACTAATCTAGAAACCTTGATCAGAAAAATGGTTTCTTTTCATACCCGCCATACGCTGAGCGATACCTTAAGCAAAACCAAGGGCATAGGTGCTGCCAGGAGCTGGATCAAAAGTGAGTTTGAAAAATATGCCGCAGAGAGCGGAGGTAAGCTACAGGTTTCATACGATACCTTTTTGCAGCCTGCCGACGGACGAAGGATTAAAGAGCCTGTAACTTTAAAAAATGTAATGGCCGTTTTGCCAGGGACTGATCCAAATGACAAGAGGATGCTGATGGTTTCGGGCCACTATGATTCGAGGGTGACCGATGTGATGAATATTAAAGACTTTGCCCCTGGTGCGAATGATGATGCCTCTGGAGTAGCTGCAGTAATGGAAATGTGTCGAGTAATGAGCAAGTATCAATTTAGAACTACCTTGGTTTTTGTTGCTTTTGTGGGAGAAGAACAGGGCTTATATGGAGCCGCTAATTTGGCAAAGCGGGCAAAAAGCGAAGGTTGGGATGTGCACTTGTTAATGAATAATGATATCGTGGGAAATTCATACGGAATGGAAACGGATATCAAGGACAATAAAAGTGTAAGGGTGTTTAGCGAGGGTGTTGCCGCTGCCGAAACGAAGGAGCAAGCCGCTGCCCGTCAGTCGGCAGGAACAGAGAATGATGGCAATGCCAGACAAGCAGCGAGATATATCAAGGAAGTTGCTGAGCGTTATGTTGATCAGCTGGAAGTAAAGCTCATTTACAGAAGAGATCGGTATTTAAGAGGTGGCGACCATACTCCTTTTTCGCAACAAGGATTTACGGCGGTGAGGGTTACCGAGATGAACGAAGATTTTAATAGGCAACACCAAGATGTAAGAACTGAAAATGGATTTAAATATGGCGACTTACCAGAATATGTCGATTATAACTACCTCCAAAAAGTAAGCCGTATGAATATGTCGGTGATGGCCAATTTGGGATTGTCTACCCAAGAGCCACAAAATGTAACGGTCATTACTTCGGGCTTAACTAACAAAACCCAGTTAAAATGGGATGCTCCAAAAGGAAAGGCCCCTTATGGCTACTACGTGCTCATGAGGGAAACGACCAGTCCTTTTTGGGAGCGAAAGTTTTTCGTAAAAGAACCTACGGCTAATTTGGCCTATTCAAAAGACAATTATTTTTTTGCGGTACAATCTGTTGATGAAAATGGCCACGAAAGCTTAATGGTTATCCCCAAGCCTGGGAGGTAATAGGAAAATTTAGTTCCTATTACCCATTTTAGCTTGTCTAACGCCTTGGTTTTCTTTGAGATTAAATTTGTAGATAAAAGTTAAACGATACCTTGCGGCGTTTGGCCTATTAGTTTGTGAAAGCAAATAGGTACTGCCTGTGGTTGTGGTCTCGAATTTTTTAAGGTCAAATAAATTGGTGACATCAAACAATAATGTAGCCTTGTCTTTTAATAAGAGCTTGCTTATTCCAAAATCTAAATTATGGATGCTGGCCGTTCTACTTTGTGCATTACTTTGTGCGCTGGTAAAGTTGTAGCGAAATTGAAAGCTTATTTTTTGGGGCAACCTTGTCTGTACGCTAAGCCTACTGGTTAAAATATTGCCGCTGTAATAAAAATCTTGGTCTGCATAAAATCCCTTTTGCTTAAAGCGGTAAGCGTTAATTTCCATATTGATGTTTAAAAATCGATAAGGATTGTATAAGGTCGAAAGTTCTAATCCGCTACGGGTCTCGCCTTCAATATTTACAGGAGTGGTCATAAACACACCATTGGCGTTCCTGTAGGTATAATCTTGAATAACGGCTTTATTATGTTGGTAATATAAAGAAGGGTTGAAAGTTAATTTACTCCAAGTTTTTAGAAAACCGAATTCTACTACGTCTGCATAAGAAGGATTTAAGTCTGGATTGCCCACATATTGCGAATTGAAATCTGTAAGTTCGTTAAAAGGATATAACAAAAAGAGCGATGGCCTATTGATTCGTTTGCTATAGCTTGCCTGTAATGTAGCATTTGCACTAAACTGATAGCTTAGGTTAAGCGTTGGAAAAAATCTGGTATATTCTTTCGTCTCGTTAAATGATCCTGCCTTGTCTTCTAAAGTAATTTTGGTTAGTTCAGTTCTCAGTCCTAATTGGTAAGCTATTTTATTCCATTTGCTATTGAACTGTACATAGGCACTGCCAATGAGTTCATCGTAAACAATTTGGTTGTTAATGCCATCAAATATCTCCCAATCCATGTTGTTTTGTCGCTCAGCTTTGTAGGCACTGGTTACATTACGTTTTTCGGCTTTAAGACCCACCTCTAAATTGGCTAAACTATCTAAAGGTTGTACGTAATCTGTTTGCAGCATGAAATCTTTGCTTGAGCCAATAGAGCTGGTTCTAATGCCCGCAAAGTTGCTGGCTACAGGAAAGGTTTTTTGGGTAGATAAATTCCAATCCTTATCGCTATTCCAAAAGTCGTATTGCATATCTATGGTATACTTCTTATTGGCTTTGTCGAATGTTTTGGTATAGTTAAATTCCAATTGATTATAGTTCCTGTTTTCCCATGACTCGCCTTTACGCAATAAGGTGCTGTCTAATGCTTTTCCTACTTTGGTGTAGTCGTATTTTAAAGCTGTTTTATCGTGGTCTTTTGTTGTTTTATTTAAAAAAGCGGCCGTAATGGTGTTGTGATTGTTGATTAAAAAATCTCCACCAAAATATAACATCTTGGCATCGTCATGACGATCTTCATTTTGATTTTTGTGAAGGAAATGAGTAGTTCCACCATCCTGGGTAGATTGATCAGAGGTGTAAAGACCATCGTAGTCGGAATAGCGAAGACCAAAGGTAGAAAAGAGGTTAACTCTTGCTGATTTGTAGTTTAAACTTGGCGTAACCCTTGTTTCGTTAGGCACACCACCAACCAAACTTAACTGCCCGTTTAAACCAGACGTTTTGTTTTTCTTTAACACAATATTGATGATTCCTGCAGAGCCAGCAGCATCATAACGAGAGGAAGGATTGGTGATGACTTCTACTCTTTCTATTTGGTCAGCAGCTAATTGGTCTAAAGCATTTCCTTGGGTAAGTCCAGAGCGCCTGCCGTTAATTAAGATTAACACACTACTGTTGCCCCTTAAACTTACACTTCCAGAAGGGCTCACACTTACCGATGGCACACTATTCAGTAAATCTAAAGAAGAACCTGCTTTTGATAACACATCTTTTCCAACTTGAAATACCTTTTTATCTAGCTTTAAACTAGTAGAAGGTTGTTCGCCATTGATGGTGATTTCTTTCAATAAAGTGGCATCTGGCTGAAGTTTAATAATTCCTAATTTGAAGGAAGTTTCTGGGCCAGTCAATGGCTTAACCAAAGTCTGATAGCCAACTAATGCCCATTCGATCGTTACACTATCTTTTGAAGCAAATTCTAGGTTAAATATCCCTTTCTCATCGGTAATTGTGGCAGCCAATAATTTATTCGTAGCATCCTTTATGCGAACCGTTACATAGGTCATTGGCTCATTTGAAGATTGTTCATGTACCGTTCCATGTACTGTTCTAGTGGGAGATAAGTTTGCCTGTTGAGCTTTTCCAATGGAACAACAAAGCAAGATGCTGAAGATTAAAAAAAGACTTTTCATGATGCAAGTTTAAAGGACTTTGCCCGTCATAAGGTAGAAAAGCATGCCAACGGCTCTATGTCCTTTCGAAATGCATTTTTATAGAAAGACTATATGCTATCTTTGAGAGATGAAGAAATGCATTTTTCTTTTAATGACGCTGTGCTTGTTAAGCTCTTGCATGACACCAGATATTCGCTTTAAGGATTATCCCCTAGTTTATAAAATGGGCGATGACCCCGCATGGGCGAAAAAGGAATTTAACGATACAGATTGGTTAGCAGAGCGAGGCGATACAGACGATCATATTTTTTGGGCAAGGGCAAAACTAGATTTGTTAAAGAAGCCGGAAGGGCAACTGGGCATGAAAATAGAGGGTTTTGGAGCCTTTGACGTTTATTGGGATGGCAAATATATAGGAAGTAATGGGCGGGTGATTGGTGAAAATAAACCTGAGCTTCCAGGGAGTGCGACAAGTTATTTCAGTGTGCCCGATTCATTGGCGCAAACGGGAAGTCATTTAGTGGCACTTAGAGCCTCACAAGCTCATTTGCCTCAAGTGCACCGCATTATCAATGTTGGCCTAAGCAGCTATGAAAGTTTGCTCAGACAGCCCTTAATTACCACGGCTTTTATGAATTTAATGGCTGGCGCTTTTTTAATAGCAGCCATTTATTACCTTTTTCTATACATCAATAGTAGGGTTAAACAAGCTACTGTTTTGATTTTTGCGATCATCTGCTTGCTGTTTTTTTCATTACTCATTTTAGAGTACATCAAGTATTATGTAAGGATACCTTATACACGGTTTTTCTTACGGCTAGAATTAATAGGTTGGATAACTTTCGTCTTAGCCATGTTGGTGCCCTTGTATTTCTCCATCCAGTTTAAATTTAAATGGAAAAAAACATTGATGGCCCTGCTTTTTGTTTCTTTGGTATCCATCTATATCTATTACTATAGGCATTATGATACCACGGCTATTTATTATAGCCTAGCCATGTGGGGCTTTTCTCTAGTCATCGTTTTTACTGCTGTTTATCAAAAGCAAAAGGGCGCAGTTATCGTATTGATAGGATTGTTGTTGAGAGTGCTGATCAATCAATATTTGTTTTATGATTTTAGCCTATTCATCAGCTTTTGTCTTATTGTTTTATGTATGCTTTATCTGCATAGCATTCAAATGAAAGTGATCGAAGAAGAATATCAGTCCTCTCTGTTGCTATCCTCAAAGCTGCAATTGGAACTTATCAAGAAGAA
The DNA here is from genome assembly GCF_016429065.1 of Pedobacter sp. ASV17. Taxonomy (GTDB): domain Bacteria; phylum Bacteroidota; class Bacteroidia; order Sphingobacteriales; family Sphingobacteriaceae; genus Pedobacter. The sequence goes on along the minus strand of NZ_JAELTX010000010.1, from coordinate 28,247 downwards.
TATCCAACCTCATTTCATCAAAAACACATTGACCTCTCTTATTGATTGGGTAGAAGAATCGCCCAAAGAAGGGGTAGCCTTTATTCAAGCATTAGCCGATGAATTTGATATTGTGAATAACATCTCAGAACAGGCGCTGATTCCCATTCAGCAAGAAATAGCACTTTGTAAAAAGCATTTATCGGTGATGCAATTCCGTAAAGAGATCCATTATGAATGGGAAGAAAGTGGGATAGATGAAAATGAACTTATTCCACCTGCCGTGTTGCATACTATTTTAGAGAATGGCGTTACCCACAGTAGTCCGTTGGCCGATGGGAGTTTAAAATTTAAATTGTCCTTTTCATCAGGAGTTGATTATAAGCAATATACTTTTGAAACCTTTGCCAACAACAGGGTTAAAATTAAGCCAAGAGATGGCGGCAATGGATTCATTTACATCAAGGCTCGCTTAACGGAAAGTTATGGCGATCAGTGGGAGTTCCAGTCCAATGAGAATGATCAAGGCTGGATTTCGGTGATTAAAATCTATACAAAATGAGGGTGTTGATTATTGAAGATGAGGCTCGGATAGCCAAGAGACTACAGCGTATGGCAGCGAGTTTTTTTGAACAAAGTTCGGTGATTTCTATTTGTGATTCAGTTCAGAAAGGATTGGCCTATGTAGAGGATCATGAAATTGATCTTTTGTTATTGGACCTTAACTTAAATGGCGAAAATGGATTTGATATACTGGAAGCGATGGTTTCAGAATCATTTCATACCATTATTGTTTCGGCCTACACGGATAAAGCCATTATGGCCTTTGCCTATGGCGTGTTAGATTTTGTACCTAAACCTTTCGACGAACATCGCTTAAACCAGGCCTTTAAAAGAATAAAAAGTAACTCGAATAGAACGGAACCGCTCAAATTTTTGGCCGTTAAAAAAGCGGGAAATGTTAAGTTGATTCCTATCGAAGATTTACTTTACATTAAGGGCGCAGGCATCTATAGTGAGCTACATCTACGAAATGGAAATCAGGAACTGCATGATAAATCGTTGGAAACGTTAGCGCAATTACTGCCTACTTCGTTCGAACGTATCCATAAATCATATCTGGTTTCTTTGGCATTGGCAGAAAAAATCATCATCCAACCAGGAAGTAAATACCAATTGCTCATCAAAAACGGAGAACTGTTGCCCATTGGTAGAGCCAAGTACAAAGCGTTAAAGCATAAGGTTATTTGATATTTCGAACATAAAAAAAGGCGGTAACCAGCCGCCTTCTTGCTATTAACTAAAACTAAACTAAAAAATCTTTATTTAATATTTCGCTTGGTAAGAATAAAGTAACCTACCACAAATAAAACCACTCCGTAAGCAATGCTTACCCAAACTTCTTGTGTAAAAATGGTAAAGCTTTCAGGGGTAGCATTTTTTGGACTCGTACTTGAACGCAATGCCAAAGTTGGGTCGCTATATGGGATTAAGTAGGCATATTTCCAGCCAACGCTAGCAGTAATCATTCCCATGATGGTTCCTATGAAACCAATTCCCATGGGTTTTAAAAAGTCAGACCATATCAAACTCAATATAAACTGTACAGAGAGAATGCCCAAAGAGGCTAAGAACAGTTTACCATAAAGCTTACTTAATATAGTTGCTGGATTATAATCATTAAAAGTGAACTTGGGCACTAACATCTGTAACAAATATCCAGTGGAGTAAGTAAGCAGGGCGAAAAGGAATATGCAGATAAACAATAAAGCAACGGCATATACATATTTAGCAGTATAAATGGAAAACTTATTCAATGGTTGCGAAAACAGTGTTTTCCAAGTATCGTTTTTATGTTCAATGTTGTTGACTGAAAAAGCCATAAACATGACATAGAATGGTAGAATAAGCATGCCCATTACTCCCAATGCTGCACTGCTATATTGGAACCAAAGCATCATGCCTGGGTAGTTGTATTTCAGTACTCTTGCCGAATTGGAATAATATCCCAAGGCAATTAGTCCGCAAATGATTAACGGCAAAACAATGGCTGCCCAAAATGCCAGGGTTTTACGTGATTTGTAAAACTCTGAAACAAAAGATATGTAGAATGAACGCATGATATTAGTTTTTAGAGGTGATGTCTAGGAATAAATGTTCGAGGTCTTTTTTCTCGGTATGGATAGCATAAACGGTTACGCCGTTATTGACCAAAAGGCTATTGTACTTGCCCATTTCTGCCTTGCCTGTATAGGCTATCTTTACCAGACCTTCGTCCATGTCGATGATTTCGGCTCCAGTGGTACCTAATATATTAAGTGCCGCGGCGCTATCATCTACTTCAATTTTGATCACGGGCTTACTTAGGTCGTGTAGCTCGTTAATTTTGCCTTGAAAAAGCAGTTCACCTTTATTGATGATGCCCACGTGGGTAGCTATTCTTTCGATTTCTGCAAGCAAGTGGCTCGAAACCAGAATGGTTTTGCCATGTTTGCCAGCTAGTTCAATCATCAAATTTCTAATTTCAATAATTCCATTAGGATCTAAACCATTGGTAGGTTCGTCTAACAGTAATAGTTCGGGATCAGCAATTAAAGCCAAGGCTATTCCTAAGCGTTGTTTCATGCCTAGTGAGTACTTGCCCGCCTTTTTGTTCGCAGCATTTGATAGCCCAACTAAAGTCAGCATCTCTGTGGCTTTACGTTTGTCTATTCCTAAAAGGATACAACGATTAATCAGGTTCTCCTTGCCTGTTAGGTGTGCATAAATAGCTGGTTGCTCTACTAGAGAGCCCATTTGTTTTAAGCAAGCCGTACGGTTGCTGTTTAATTCTTTACCGAAAATAAAAACCGTATCTGATGACGATTGCAACAGGTTCAGTAATATTTTAATGGTAGTGGTTTTTCCAGCCCCATTAGGGCCTAAAAATCCGTAAATACTTCCTTTCGGGACTTGTAGCGATAAATCTTTCACTACGGTTTGTGAGCCAAAGCGATGATTCAACTCAACAGTTTCAATGGCAAATGATGTGTTCATGTTTATCTTAGGATTACGCTGGCAGCTTTAACAATGGTAGTATTGTCGGAAGTAGTGGTTGTTTTTACCATCCCTTCTTCACTGTTGTTTGCATCGTTGTTGTTGGAGGTGAATGCAAATAACATTACTACAAATACAGGGAATAACAAAAGTAGAAATGGCGATACGTTGGTTAACTTTTTCATGGTTCTAAGGTTTAAAGTTTAATACTCTTTTCGTTTCCGTTGAACAAATAGAATAATTATTAAAACCCTGTGAAAATGTTTTAGACCAAGTGTAAAATATCCTAGATAAACGGTAAAAATGCCCGTTTGTCGAATAAATGGGGTAAATTGCCCATTCGTAGAAAAAAAATGCCAGTTGGTCGAAAGTGCTTGTTCCAATAATGGCTTATAGCTAGTTTAGATAAATTATGGGCGACAAAATTATATGAAAAATAGTAGCAAAGCATCGGTGATACTTAATTGTGCGTTTTGGGGAATAATCGTCACCATTATCGCAGTTGCACTGTTTTTTTCTAACAAGGCGCATCCATTAAAAGAGTTGGTGATTGATTATGTCATATTTGGCGCAGTCAATGTTTCCGTATTCTATATCAATTACATTGTGCTCATTCCAGAGCTTTTAAAGAAAAGAAAGAAATATTGGTTGTACATTATTTGTTTCATTTTGCTCATTGTAGCAAGCACTGGTATCAAAGTGGTGGTTGGTTTGCTCAACCCAGAACATGTGTTTTACTATGAATCAGATAATGGTTTGCGTAACCATATTTCTATGAGTAATTATGTTGCCACGGTAGTATTTTTAGCAGGATTTTTCTTGGTTTCGAGTAGCATCATTAGGTTTGCTGTTGACTGGTTTTCTGATGAACGCATCCAGCGCAATTTGGAAAGCGAAAAGAAAGATATGGAATTGCAGTTCCTGAAATCACAGCTTAACCCACATTTTCTGTTCAATTCCCTCAATAATATTTATTCGCTAGCTTATCAAAAGTCAGATAAAACCGCAGATGCCATTTTAAAGCTGTCGGAAATTATGCGCTATATGATTTACGAAAGTAACGATAGCTGGGTTAGTTTGGATAAGGAAATAGAGTATGTGGAGAGTTATGTAGAATTACAAAAACTTAGATTCAAGGACGGGGCTGCGGTTGAAATTACCATTAATGGCATAATTGATGGACAAAAAATTGTGCCTTTAATCCTCATCTCTTTTGTAGAAAATGCTTTTAAACATGGGGTGGCCAATGATAGTAGTGACCCTATTAAAATCAATATTATTGCCAACCAAAAGATTTTGCATTTTAGCGTGTCCAATAAAAAGAGTACCGCTAACAAAGATGCCATTGGTGGAGTTGGCCTAAACAATGTAGAGCGTAGATTGCAGTTGTTATATCCCGAGAGATATAAGCTAAATATTGTAAATTCGTCTACACATTACACTACAGAACTAATGCTTGATTTATGATTTTAAAATGTATTGCCGTTGATGACGAGCCACTAGCGCTGGATATTATTGCCGATTACGTGGCCAAAGTACCTTTTTTAGAGTTGGTAAAACGTACCGAAAGTGCTATTGAAGCGATGCAGATTGTTCAGGAAGGGAATATCGATCTGGTTTTTTTGGATATCCAGATGCCAGAGCTTACGGGAATACAGTTTCTTAAAATTGCAGGCAATAAAGCCAGTTACATTCTTACTACGGCCTACTCGCAATATGCGTTGGAAAGTTATGATTTGAATGTGTCGGATTATTTGTTGAAACCCATTGCGTTTGATAGGTTTTACAAAGCCGTAGAAAAGGTGCGTAACCAGCATCAAAAGCAGGAGTCGCCAACTCCCGTAGTTCCAGAGCCTGTAATTGCTCCAGTTGCAACACCATCTATACAAGATTTTATTTTCGTTAAAACGGAGCATAAAATTCAAAAAATTGAGCTTGACGACATTCTTTACATCGAAGGTTTGAAAGACTATATTTCTATTTTCACTAAAAATGAGCGTGTTATTACACTGCAAAACATGAAGAAAATGGAAGAGACTTTACCTAGAAAGGATTTTATCAGGGTGCATAAGTCTTACATCATCGCGGTAGATAAAATTGAAAGTATCGAACGTAGCCGTATTGCCATTGCTGGGAAAACAATTCCAGTGGGAGATACCTACAGGGATGCATTTTTCAAGCTGATCGATACCAAGAACGTTTAATTTTTTGTCATTCAGAGCGCTTTATATTTATCATAATACTTAGCGTTCTTTGCGAGTACTTATTTTTCCTTTGCGGTAAAATTAAACCGCAAAGAAAGGGAAGAGTTACGCTAAGAACGTAAATAGGAATATTTTAGCAGCTGTTCTAAGCTTACTTTCTCTGTTTTTTGGAATAGCAACCTCAAGCAGAGGTATTTCCGTTTTTGTCATTCAGAGCGTTCCTTTCGGGTTAACTATTTGTTTTTAAACCGCAAAGAAAGGGAAGAGGTACGCGAAGACCGCAAAGGGGGGGATATATATAAATTTAATTGGTAAAAACTTCGCGTTCTTTGCGAATACTTCATAAAACCTTTGCGGTAAAATTAAATCGCTAAGCGTAAACAAAATAACCTACGCTTGCCCTATATGCTGTTTAATCGCGTTTTCTGCCTGCAAAACCAAATCTTCGGGCGCTTTGTCCCCACGTTCTATAGGTGCCAAAACAGTCCATTTCAGTGGAAGTAAAGTGCCTAGCGGATACGAACCATATCTAACAACCCTCCAAGAGTTTTCTATCGCCACTGGAACAATAAGTGCATTGGGAACTATTTTAAGTAGGGTAGCAATCCCGCCTACCTGAAAGGGTTTCAACTGACCATCTTTGGCCCTTGTTCCTTCTGCAAAAATTACGGTGCTCCAGTTCTTCTCGTTCATGCGCCTACCCAGCTTTATGATTTCGCCAATAGCCTGCTTGCTATCTTTTCTGTTGATGTTGGCACCCCCGCCATATTTCAGGTTAAAAGAAATAGATGGAATGCCCTTGGTCAATTCTATTTTAGAAATGAATTTAGGATGGTGTTTACGTAGGAACCAAATCAAGCTCGGGATATCGTACATGCTTTGGTGATTGGCCACAAAGATAATCGGCCTTTCTTTTGGTAATTTAAAGTCGTTTCTGAAACTAACGCCATTCAGTAAGGTTAACTGGGAGTAGGTCAAGAAAAAGTTCAACACATCTACCGACCATTTATGTGCCGAGTAGCCAAATACCTTATAACAAATCCATTGTATAGGATGAAAAATACCCAAAAATAATCCAAAGGTAAAATAGAATATTGGCGTTAGGAGGTAGCCCAAAAGCTTCTTCATTAGTTATCTTTTATAAGGTGTGTACTTAAACGAATCAATTTTTGCAAAGGTAGGAAGTTTTGCGTCTTTTATACTACCTGCCCATTTGATTGATTTGGTAGCCCATAAATTAAAAACCACTTGCATGGCTTTATTGGGTACAGCGGTGGTGGTGCGATGGATAATTTGGCCATCTACTTCCCATTCAATGAGGTTGGGTTTCCAATGGATGACGTAGGTATGAAAATCTTTGGTACTATCAAAGTTTAACGGAATATCCTTGTCGTGTGAGCGCTTATCTACCCAATGGTTCAGCGTAATTATCTTTGGATATTTGCCACTAATTTCAAAGTCAATTTCAGTGTTATGAGCAGCATTAGGGCGGTACAGGAAAAAGGCAGTAATACAGCCCAAGGCTTCGGAAGCTTTTAAGCGGGCTTCAAAACGACCGTATAAAAACGTTTTTTTGCTACGCAGTTCGGCACCAGTGTAGTCTTTCCCTTGATGTTTATGGTGATTGAGTTCTAATATGAGATTCTCATTCTCCACATGGATATTGTTGTCTGAAAAATGGGCAAGGTTATTTTCAAAGGTATGGTTCTCGGCATACCAATCTATATCGTAGCGATTGTCGAAGCTTGTGGTGAGTTCCGTTTTTTGCTGTAATTTTTGTGAAGTAGCGCAACCTAGGAACAAAACGATAAGAAGAAGAAGATAGTTAAAGCGCATGCTTAGATGACTCCTTTCTGTATCATCAAGTGCACTTTAAGGATTGGGGCTACACTCATGCTATCGGTAATTTCTCCGTTCATGACCATTTCTACAGCTTTTGTGAAAGGAACTTTAATCAACTGTAGGTCTTCTGTTTCTTCAGGCGCTGCTTCTCCTAACTGTAAATCTTGGGCCAAATAAATAATTGCCAGTTCATCGCTCACCGAATTGGAAAGGTGCATGCGTTGTATCTCGGTCAGTTTCGAAGCAACCACGCCTGTTTCTTCTGCCAGTTCTCTTTTAGCGCTTAATTCAGGATTGGTGCCTAGTGGGCCACCACCTTCTGGAATTTCCCAGCTATAGGCTTTTAATGGGTAGCGATATTGCCCTACCAGCCAAGTGTTATGCTCGTCATCTAATGGCAATACACCTATCGCAAGGTTTTTAAAATGTACTTCGCCATAAATTCCCTTTCCACCCGAGGGATTGATCACCTGATGCTCGGTAACGGTAATCCAATTGTTGTTGTATTTCTCTTCGCTGCTAAGCGTTTTCCAAGGGTTATCGGTCATCAGAGGTTAGTTTATGGATATGTGCCTGTAAAATAAAGGCAAAACTAACAAATAATGAATTTGTCGCTAACTCTTTACCCTAATTCTATTGCTGCGATGTGGTTGGCGGTGGCGGCACATTTACCTTATTGGTTTTCACTTTCGTAAAACGATAGTTGATATTGAATACAAAATTGTTGGTATTGCTTACTCCATAAGTGTTGGAGAAAAAGTTTAGACCTTCGTTAAAAGTAGAATTTCTTCTCGCTCGGAAAGGATCGTTGGCACTAATGCGAGCCGTAAGGGTATTCTTTAAAAAAGTTTTTCGTGCACCGAAGCTGGTGTTGATGGAGGCACTATTTCGGCCAATAGCACTCACGTTGTTGTTGTAGTTCAAATTAGCCTCGAAAGCGGTCTTGTAGGGTAATTGCATGGAGATGCCAGCTCTTGATCGGATACTGATTCCTCCTCTGTTTAAGGCACTGTTTAAGCTCGACGTATAGTTGCTTTGGATGATGCTAAAATTTCCGTTTGCCGAAATTTTCTTGGTTGGCCTATAATTTCCAATAAGCATGAAAGCTAATGAATAATTGGTGCCAACATTATCGAAGGTACTTTCTGAAATGCCATTGTCGTTCACAAAGCGGTAGCGTTCAATCACACCATTGGCCCTAGAGTATGAAATGCGAGGGGTAAAAGACCACTGTTTGCCGAAAGCGCCAAAACTAATGTCGAATTGGTGGGTATAAGAAGGCGAGAGATCTGGATTGCCATAAGAGATGTTCAAGGTATCAGCATTGTTTACCTGTGGATTTAGGGTATTTTCTCTCGGACGGTTAATCCTCACGCTGTAGGTAGCACCAATGTTGTATCTCTTTCTGAAAAATCGATTTAAAGATAAAGATGGGAAAAAGCTAAAGTATGGGTTCACATTGTATGTTTCACCTGTTGAAAGATCGAAATTAACATTGGTGTATTCGCTTCTAATTGCCGCCTTTGTCGACCAGCCCTTATTTCGATAGTTATACGAAAGATATCCTGCTAAGATATTTTCGTTATAGAAGAACTCATTACTTAGCTTATCATTGGTAACAAACTGTTGTGTTTTGTAGTTAAAGTTATCTACCAATAAATCATTTTGGTTTTTGCGGTAGTTATAAGCTACCCCAAATTCCAATCGGTCTCTTTTATTAAAAACAGGCTTGTCGTAATCTAGGTTGATATTGATTCCTCTGTTGCCTATTTCATTATCGTTCTGCTGTAGGCTAGGGTTTAAATTGGCAGGGAAAGCATAGCTTCTCTCAAAACTTCGGGTCGAGTTACTGCCGTTGGCATTTACGGTAAAACCAGCAATTAGCTTGCCTCCAGAGGTATCAGTCGCTAAGCTGTAGTCGGTATTAAATACAAAGTTATTACTGCTTGCGTCTCCTAAATTGATTTGGTTACGGAGGCGTTTGGTAATTTCCTGTTGATCGATATAATAGAAGTCATTACCCGACCAGCTATTGCTGCTGTTTACATTGTAACTGGTGTTTACCCGTAGGTTTTGCTTTTTGTTGATGTCCCAATCTAAGGCAACCCTAAAATTCCCGCCATTGTTTTCGTTGCGGGCGTTGTTGAATTGGTTGTAATAAAAAGTGGTGTCAGGGTTTTTGTAGGTATTTGGATCTCGATCTGTAAAAAAATTGGTTCTATAGCTTTCACTGGTACTTTTGCCAATGCCCATCCTGTAAGCTCCACCTCCAGTAATGCTATATTTTTCGCCTTTATAGGAAGCGTTTGCATTGGCATTATTGTTTCCTTGTGTCCCTGCCGAAAGGCCAACGTTACCATTAAATCCTACTTTAAAGCCTTTTTTCATCACAATGTTGATGATCCCTTCGCCATCGGCGGAATACTTGGCGGGCGGATTGGTCATCACTTCTATTTTTTCGATAGCATCAGAGGGAAGTACATTTAGCAGATCGGCGATATTGGAGGTCATGTAATCTGAAGGCTTGCCATCAATGAACACTCTGGTGCTCCTTTTGCCTGAAATGGTGGTATTGCCATCAATGTCAACCTCAACCATGGGTACGTTTTTAAGCAGGTCCGTGGCTGTGCTGCCCTCAGCCAAAATACTTGAACTTACGTTGTAGGTAATCACATCGGCACCTACCTCAATCACGGGCTTTTCCGCTGTAATTACAACTTCATTTAGGTTGTTTTGTTCGGCGGCCAATTTCAAGGTGCCTAGGTTTTTGTCTGATTCTTCTTTGCTAACAATAACTTCGTTAACAAACAAAGGCCCAAAACCAACATAGCTTACTTTGACTTTATATGTGCCAAATTTGATATTGTTGAACTTGAACAGACCATTTTCATCTGTCTGAAAAGTAAAGAGAGGTTGTTCTACGCCACTTTCAAAAATGGAAACCACAGCGAAAGGAATGGGCAATGCGCCAACTTCCTCGATAACTTTACCTCTAATAATGCCTTTTTCAGTTGTTTGTGCGTTTGCTAGAAAGGGAATGGTAAATACAATAAAAAAGATTAAGGCAAGTAAATTCTTCAACGTTGGTTTAGGTCTAAATCAATACTAATATATTAAGAAACTCTCTAAAATTCAATTCGATAAGGCCGCTAGTTTCAGAAAGATAGTTTGTTAACCTATTTGGATACAAAAAAGCCCTTAAGGTTTAATTTTCTTAAGGGCTTTTTTTATTTTTTTAAATTATGTTAAAAACACTTTCGGAGTTGCTTAGAAACTTTCCTCGTCTGATCGTGGTGCCTCTTGAGTTTTCTTTCTCTTTTGGCTAAAATCAGTCTTTCCAAAACGGTAAGAGAAAGTTAACGATCCCATGTTGCCAGCTCTTGCTCTACTAAAATTAATGGTAGAACCTGTGTTTGATGGGTTGGTGTTATCAAACTCCATTTGGAACTTACGGGTGTTGAACAAGTTTCTAATGTTAAAGCTTAAGCTTGCTCTTTTGTTCATCAAATCCATTTTGGCACCAGCATCAAAACCATACATTGCTTTGAAGGTTCCTTGTGCGGTCACTTCGTTAGAGCGGTAATCTGCTCTTAATTGTAATGTAATGTTGTATGGCAAGGTAATGTTGTTGGTGATATTGGCATTGTAGCTCATTCCGTCAACGTCTTTTGTTTTAAATTCAGCTACGCCTTCAATTTTTCTGTAGTATAAGTTAAAGTTGGTAGTGAAGTTCCATTTTTTAGAAATATCAAATTTTCCGATTAACTCTACTCCGCTATTTTTTGCGCTGGTAAGGTTTTGAGGAATGGTTAAACTAACCCCTTGTTCTCCGTTGTAATCGTCATATCTGATACGTTGGATCACGTCATTGGTTTGACGGAAATAGGCCGAAGATACCAATGAGAATTTCTTGAAGAACCTGCTGTAGCTAAATTCGAAAGCATGCACGTCTTCAGGCATTAAATTCACATTCCCCATACGGTGGTTAATAGGATCCGAAACATCTAAAAATGGATTGGTATCCCAACCACGAGGGCGGTTAACACGACGGCTATAGCTTAATTGAAGCTGTTGTTCGTTTTTAAGTTTTTGTGTCAAGAAGATACTTGGATACAAGCGGGTGTAGGCAACTCTTCCTGGCGTGTAGCTAATGTTTCTAGCCACATCGTATGTGCCCATTTCTGTTTCTAAAGCCGCATCTTCTCCTCTTAAACCCACTTGGTAACCAAAATTCTTGATCTGGTTTTGATAGTTCACATAAACAGCATGTACATAGTCGTCACTATTAAAGTCGTTACTCAAGGTACGGCTAAACTCGTAGGCGCCATTGATCAATGAGTCGGCAATGGTTCTGCTGTTTGAAACTCGGAATTGGCTTCTATAACCAGCCTCAATACGCGAAGTTGCACCTAGTGGTAAAGTATAGTCTAACTGTACATTATAGTTTTTGTTGTCACTTGGCCTGTTGGTACGTTGTTGTAAAAATTCAGACGGAATTGACGAACCATTTTCAAAAAACTTGTAGGTATCAAAAAATTGATAAGTATTATTATCGCCAGTTGCGTAACTAGCGTTAAAAGTTAGTTCTGATCCTTTTTTCTTGAATTTTTGTACAAAGTCTAAACTTAAATCGTAGTTGTTTCCTTTACGATTTCTGATGTTCTCACGGTTAGATAAGTTTAAGGGAGCATTAGCAGCATTGTACTCGCTGAAGCCAATATTCTCTATTTCATCGCTGTTTCTGATGTTGAAACCTCCAGATAAACTTACGGTGCTCTTTTCGGCAAGGTTGTAGTCTATACCCAATTTAACATTGTGTCCTTTTTCTAACTCATTAGAATTGTTGCTTTGGTTGATGTGCCCACCACCTCTTACGCCGCTTTGATAAAACGTGTTGTTGTAGCCATTGCCAGGTCTGTTACCGTAGCGGTAGCTGTAATTAGCGTAAAGGTTAATGTTTTTATTTTGAAATGATAGGTTGGTAGAACCATTATAGTTATCTCTGTTTCCAGCGGTTAGGGCTACATTTCCATTAAAGCCTAATTTCTTGTTTTTCTTTAAAACAATGTTGATGATCCCCGTTTGGCCTTCTGCATCGTATTTAGAAGAAGGGTTGGTAATTACTTCGATGGTTTCGATAGAACTGGCAGGGATTGAGGCTAAAATCTGCGCCACGTCGCCACCACCAATTAATGATTGTTTGCCATCAATTAATACCCTAGCTGCCGAGCCTCTTAAAGAAACGCCGCCATCCATATCTGTTTGCACAGAAGGTACATTTTGCAATACATCAGTTGCAGAACCGCCTTCGCTTACTACACTTTGGTCTACCGAGAAAACTTTCTTGTCGATACCCAATTGCATGGTTGGTTTTTGAGCGGTTACGGTGACTTCGTTAAGGAGGTTTCCCTTGCCCGTTTTCATTTTGATGGTACCCAAATTGATGCTTTTGAGGGCGCCAGTGATAGAGATAGAATCTCTGACCATAGTTTGGTAGCCCACATAGCTGGCTTTAAAAGAGTAAGTTCCGTCTGCCAAATTTGGAATAGCAAAATTTCCATCTAGGTCAGATTGAACAATCCTAACGGTTGCTTTTGTTTTTCTATCTAATAATATCGCCGAAGCGTAGGGAATTGTTTCGTTGGTTTGTGCGTCTACAATTTTGCCACTTATTTTTCCGGTATTACCCGATTGTGCGTAAATTTTTACAGTTGCAATACAAATAACAGCAGCTAATAAAAGAACTTTGCGCTTAATCCTATCCATTTAAATTCAGTTGAGGTGTTGTGTGTTAAATAAGGGCACAAATCTCGTTAATAAAAGATTTAAAAAAAGGGCGTAACCATTTTATTACAGCGTTTTTATGCTTGATTACAGTAATATTTTTGATAAAGAAGCGCTAGACTATCCTAGCTATAGAAATTTGGTAGATGAGCTATTGGCTCAAGGACAAACCACGGGTCCAGACGATTCGGAAGCGATGTTGCACTACACTAAAATGAATGTGCAACGTATGAACAGGGTTGATAAAACTGCTGTTTTGAGTGAAGAAATTTTAGAAACCATAAAAGGGGTTAAAGGAAAATACCACTTTTTGGTAATTACCGAAGGTTGGTGCGGAGACGCAGCGCAAATTGTGCCTGTCATCAATAAAATTGTTTCGGAGGCTCCCGATAAATTCAAGTTGAAACTTGCCTTGCGTGATAAAAATCTTCCGTTGATTGATGCGCACCTGACTAATGGAGGTCGTTCGATTCCTGTTTTGTTAATATTGGATGAGGCGGGCAATTTATTGTTGCCTAAGTGGGGGCCTCGTCCTGCGGTTTTACAAGGCTTGCTGGCCCAATGGAAAACAGAAGGGGTAGAGATGCCTGAATTGGCTGAAAAGCTTCATGGTTGGTATGCGAAAGATAAAACTGCCACCACACAGCAGGAACTTAATGAGTTGTTGAAGCAGTTGCTTTAAATTCATTTTTGTCATTTTGATCGCGAACTTTCGGGAGAGAAATCTTTGAACTTTGTATCATCGCAAATCCAAAGATTTCTCCACTACGGTCGAAATGACGGTTTTGTGCTTATTTCAATCGCTCGATAATCTCTGCAGCGGTTAATTTCTGTTGTTCTCCGCTAGCCATATCTTTTAGGGTCAGCAAATTGTTTTGCATTTCCTCCTCGCCAATTAAAATTACGTAAGGGATATTTTTGGCATCAGCATAGCTCATTTGTTTTTTAAGCTTGGCCGAGTTTGGATAAAGCTCCGCGGCTATATTGGCTGTTCTGAATTGTTGTAATAAAGGCAGGGCATAAAGTTCTGCATTTTCATCAAAATTGCTGATGAGCACTTTGGTGCCCTGTTGTGCTGAAGTTGGAAATAAGTCCAGCTCTTCCAGTACATCGTAAATACGATCGGCACCGAAAGAGATACCTACTCCAGTAAGGTCTTTAAGGCCAAACATTCCAGTTAAGTCATCATAACGACCACCGCCACCAATGCTGCCCATGGCTACTTCATTGGTTTTCACCTCGAAGATACAGCCAGTATAATAGTTGAGCCCCCTAGCTAGGGTAATATCTAATTCTACTTGGTTTACTACTGGTGAGTTATCAGTTACCAGCTTGCCAATGTAATTGAAAACTGTCTCGATCTCTTCGATCCCTTTTAAGCCAGTTTCGGATGTTGCTAGCACAGCTTTTAAACTTTCCAACTTTGCAACGTTAGCACCTTCCAGCAAAATAACTGGTTTCAGTTTTTCAATATCCGCTTCGGTAAACCCTCTTTCAATAAGTTCTTTGGCAACGCCATCCAAACCAATTTTATCTAGTTTGTCAATGGCTACCGTCATGTCTACAATCAGTTCTGGCTTGCCAATAATTTCGGCAATACCGCTTAATATTTTACGGTTATTGATTTTGATGGTGAAATCTTTCAAGCCTAATTTGCTCAAAGCTTCGTGGTAAATCAACACAAACTCTGCTTCGTTTAATAGGGAAGGAGAGCCAACCACATCGGCATCGCACTGATAAAATTCGCGGTAGCGTCCTTTTTGGGGCCTATCTGCACGCCATACAGGCTGTACCTGAAAACGCTTGAAAGGAAAAGCGATTTCGCTTTGGTGCATCACTACGTAACGAGCAAAAGGTACTGTTAAATCATAACGAAGGGCTTTTTCTGACAATTTAGAAGTTGCGAGTTGCGAGTTGCGAGTGGTAAGCAACGTTTCATCAACTTTAGCCAAGTAATCACCAGAGTTTAAGATTTTAAAAATCAGTTTATCACCTTCGTCACCGTATTTACCCGTTAGGGTTTGCAGGTTTTCCATGCTAGGCGTTTGTATTTCGGCGTAGCCATATTTCCTGAAAACGGTTTTAATGGTGTCGAAAATATAGTTGCGTTTCACCATTTCTTGTGGCGAAAAATCTCTGGTTCCTTTTGGTAAGCTTGGCTTGGTTACTGACATGCCGCAAAAGTACTTAATTTAAGCTGAAAGGTAAAGGGTTATCCGTTTCTGGTCATTGTTGGAAATAACTTTAAACGATTTGTCTTTATTCCTTTGATGGCAACTTTTGCGTGATTAGTTTAATGATTTCACTGGCCGTTGCTTGGATAGCGGGTACGGCAACCGAATTGCCAAATTGTTTATAAGCAGAGGCATCGGCAACGGGAATGATGTAATGATCGGGAAAACCTTGTAGTCTTGCCCATTCTCTGGGGGTCATTTTTCGAATGCCTTCGCGATTGACCTCCCCTTTGATTTTTGTGGTTGGTGTGAAGTCTGTTATTCTATGGTCTAAAACTAAATTTCTTTCGCGGCCCATTCCTCCACAAACCACCGCATTGGCAATTTGATTGTCTTTAATGATTTCGTAGCCAAATCCGTTCCCTTTATTTTCATGCCTCGCTTTGTGGTTCACAAGTGTTTGAAGATACTGGGTGGATAAATAGTATCTGGTGTCAACTATATTGTTTTCCTTGATATCAGCAAAAGATACTTTTTTATCTAAAGGTTGAGGGTAGCTAAATTGATCAATGTGCAGGCTTGGGTGAAAGCCTACGATATAAATTCTTTCGCGATTTTGTGGAACCCCAAAATCTTTCGCGTTAACCACTCTAGGTTCGGGTACAAAATATCCTAAATCGCTTCTTAAAACATTTAGAATTGTTTCTAGCGTTTTTCCTTTGTCGTGACTTCTTAGCCCTTTTACATTTTCTAGGAAAATAGCTTTTGGCTGTTTGCGTCTAATGATTTCGGCAACATCGAAAAATAAAGTTCCTCGGGTATCTTCAAAACCACCACGTTTTCCTGCAATGGAAAATGCTTGGCAAGGAAACCCCGCACATAGCACATCAAAACCATCGGGGATATACTGCTTGGTTGCTTCTTTAGTGATGTCTCCAAAGGGTGTTTCTCCGAAATTAGTTCTATAAGTTTTTTGAGCATGTTTGTCCCATTCACTGGTGAAAACACATTTGCCGCCTAGGTTTTGTAATGCTAACCGAAAGCCACCGATACCTGCAAATAAATCAATGAATTTGAAACGAGGAATGTCTATCGGTAAAAATGGAGGTTTCTCGTTGGTAAAATGCGCTGGTTGGAAGTTCTTCTCGGTATAGTGTTCCTTGAACTCTTCTGGAAAATAATGCTGTACAATTTCATTGGTATAATTAATAGCGTCTTTTCTGAAAAATTGCGAAACACCATTTTGATTGTTGTGAAGATAATGGGTAATCACAGCGTCCTTAAGATCAAAATCGATGATAGGATTTTTCCTGTCATTCCTGATTTTTTCAAGTGAAATCTTCGCCATTACTTTCATCATTCCAACGCTATTATTGGTGCAAAATACAAAAAAATGGTTGGTAAAACCTCATGGGTTTATTTAGATAAGGCGAGGGAAACCTATGAGGTTTGTTTAGTGCTCGATTATCCTTCGACAGGCTCAGGATGACAAACAGGCTCAGGATGACAGACAGTTGGGGCTAGCTTGGATAGTTGTAGTGGTTGCTTTTTTAGAAATTATTTTGATGACTTTGCTTGGTCGTTGAAATCGAGGCATAGGTTAAGCCAAAACCCAAAATCTTCTTTTCGGTTAAAGCCAATAGGTTCTACGTAACAATAACCAGCCATTTGCTTCCCTTTCATGATCATAGGTAAGAATCCTCTTTTTTCTGCTAGTTCTTCGAGCAAGTTCGGATCGAAACGGCACATTAAGTTTTCACCACTTACGTTAATGCACATTTTATCGTTAACCAAAAAAGCAAGACCACTGAACATCCGTTTCTCTTCCACTTTGAGATTTGGGATGATCGCTAGGTATCCTCTTATTCTGTCTGCTAGTTCGATGCTGTAAGCCATGGTTAAAGTTATTGATTTTGGCTTAAAAGAAAAAAGTCCCGCACGTGCGGGACTTTTGATATGGTGTTTGTCATTAAGGACGTCGAGAGATTCCTCGTGGCTACGCTTCCCTCGGAATGACAGGGTGTTTGCAATGATGCTAATCACCTGATTGGTGCTTCTAACAACTGTTTTAAGGTTTGTAAGAAAGTAACACCAGTTGCGCCGTCAACTACACGGTGGTCACAACCGAGGGTTAATTCATCATAAGATGATTTTATAAAGCCCGTAAAATAGCGAGAGTATACCACCGATGACGAAAAGAATCCAAAATTTTTGAATAGACTTTAAGGTAGAATTGGGATAATTAATTTCATCTTCTTTAGTATATCTTAAGAAAAATCCAAGTGCTATGATGGCAACGGAGGAAATGATGCTGATGATGTTGTCTGAGTTCATTTTTTTTAGATAAGCGTTTAATAAAAAAGTCCCGTATGTACGGGACTTTTAATATGGTGTTTGTCATTCTGAACAAAGTGAAGAATCTGTTAGTGATTTCACGTCAGAATGACAGGGTGTTTGCGATTATGCTAATAACCTGATTGGTGCTTCTAATAACTGTTTTAAAGTTTGTAAGAAAGCTGCACCAGTTGCACCGTCAACTACACGGTGGTCGCAACCTAAGGTTAATTTCATCACGTTACCTGGAACAACTGCACCATTTTTAACTACAGGAACTGCTTGGATAGCACCTACAGATAAAATAGCTCCATCAGGAGAGTTGATGATTGAAGTAAATTCATCGATACCGAACATACCTAAGTTAGATACGGTGAACGTTGAACCTTCCCAATCAGCAGGAGTTAATTTTTTAGCTTTTGCTTTAGCGCCATACTCTTTTACTTCTGCAGAGATGTGTGACAATGATTTGCCATCTGCAAAACGTACTACAGGAACCAATAAACCATCTTCAACAGCCATGGCTACGCCAATGTTAGTGTGTTCGTTGAAACGGATTTTATCGCCACCCCATGATGAGTTTACCGCTGGATGTTTTTTCAAGGCTACAGCCACCGCTTTGATGACGATATCGTTGAAAGAAACTTTAACAGGAGCTACATCGTTGATGCTTGTACGAGCAGCCATTGCATTGTCCATATCTACGCTAATGGTTAGGTAGAAGTGAGGTGCAGTGAATAAGCTTTCGCCCAAACGTTTTGCAATGGTTTTACGCATTTGCGAAACTGGCTTCTCGGTATATCTTTCTTCGCCCACATAAGTAGGGATTACTGGAGCAGCAGCTTTTTCAGATGAAGCAGCAGGTGCATCGGCTTTAGCAGGAGCCGCAGAAGGTGTAAAGTTCTCCACGTCCTTCTTAATGATACGGCCACCATCAGCGCTACCAGCAACTTGTGCTAAATCAATTCCTTTTTCTTTTGCAATTTTCTTAGCCAAAGGCGATGCGATGATACGTCCGCCGTTAGCGTTTGATACCGCTGCAGGAGCAGCTTCTTCTTTCGATGCCTCAGCCGCTTTCGGGCTTTCGGCCTCTTTGCTTGCAGATTTTGCAGCAGGAGCGTCGCCAGCAGCTAAAATGCCAGAAACATCCGTTCCTTCTGGACCTACAATCGCAATGATGCCGTTTACTTTGGCAGCTTCACCTTTTTGTACACCAATGTGCAATAAAGTGCCAGTTGCGTAGCCCATTACTTCCATCGTTGCCTTATCGGTTTCTACGTCAGCAAGTACATCGTCATCTTTTACTTTATCACCTACTTTTTTATGCCACTCGGCAATAACGCCTTCGGTCATGGTATCACTTAACAAAGGCATACGGATTACGGTAATGCCTTTTGCAGAAAGTTCTTCTTCGCTTAAGCCAGCGCCTTGAGCAGGAGCAGCCTCAGTTTTAGCTTCTTCTTTTGGAGCGTCCTCTTTAGCTTCGGTTTTAGCACCGCTAGTTTGAGCGTCCAAAAGTGCTTTGTAGTCTTCACCTTCTTTACCAACAATTGCCATTAGGGCATCAATTGGTACTGCTTGGCCTTCTTCTACACCAATATATAGTAGTGTGCCATCCCAGTAAGACTCCATGTCCATGGTTGCTTTGTCTGTTTCAACTTCTGCTAAAACATCACCACTTTTTATTTTATCGCCTACCTTTTTGTGCCACTTCGCCAAAACCCCTTCGGTCATGGTGTCGCTCATTTTAGGCATATTAATTACTTCAGCCATCGATATCTTTATTTGAATGCTTGTCTAAAAATTAAATTTGTTGAAAAGGGTAGTTTTGTTCTACATAAATATCTGTGAACAATTCTTCTGGTTGTGGCCAAGGAGATTCTTCAGCAAATTTTACAGACTCGTCTACAATACTTTTTACTTTTTCTTCAATTTCGGTTACCCAAGCCTCATCAGCATATTTTTCTTTAAGGATAATGTCTTTGATGTGTTCAATTGGGTCTTTAGCTTTATACTCTTCCAATTCTTCTTTGGTACGGTATTTTGCAGGATCCGACATAGAGTGTCCTCTATAACGGTAAGTTCTCATTTCTAAGAAAGTTGGTCCTTCACCAGCACGAGCACGTTGAATAGCTTCGTCCATTGCATTGTGTACCGCTACTGGATCCATTCCGTCAACAGGTGCGCAAGGCATATCAAAACCTAAACCAATTTTATAGATGTCCATCATGTTAGTAGTACGCTCTACTGAAGTACCCATGGCGTAACCATTGTTTTCGCAAACAAAAATTACTGGAAGTTTCCATAGCATGGCCATGTTGAAAGCTTCGTTTAAAGCTCCCTGACGTACCGCGCCATCGCCCATGTAGCAAATGTTCACATTGTCGGTGCCTTTATATTTTTCTGCGAAAGCGATACCAGCACCTAGGGGCATTTGTCCACCTACGATACCGTGACCACCATAGAAGTTGTGCTCTTTGCTGAAAATGTGCATTGAACCACCTTTACCTTTTGAGCAACCGGTAGCTTTGCCATACATTTCGGCCATGATGCTGTTAGCACTCATTCCCAGTGCTAAACCATGAGCGTGATCTCTATAAGAAGTAACCATTGAATCGCCTTGTTTCATCGCAGAGATTGCTCCTGCAACTACGGCTTCTTGTCCAATATATAAATGGCAAAAACCTCTGATTTTTTGCTGACCATAAAGTTGTCCAGTTTTTTCTTCGAACTTGCGCATCAGCAACATCGACTCAAACCACTTCAAATAGGTATCTTTATTAATTTCTACTGCACTCATGTTTTGATGATAAATTTTTTATTTACGAGAGCAAATCTAATCTATTTTCTTGTATTTTTTTATAGGCATTAGTGTAAAAACATCAAGAGGTAGTGGTTAAACCCCTTGTTGTACTGCTTTTTATACCGTTTTTAGAAATGGTAAATTTTACACTATTCATTTTGGGTGTATTTGGGAAAACTTAAAGCCTTTAAAAACAGAAATTTTATTTGGCGTTGGGGTGCTTTGGCGTAATTTCTGATTTTACTCAAAAAAAGACTAGTTTCTAAATAAAAATACATTTGATAATCGCCGTCTGGAAGGTCTCAGGATAAAAAATGTTAATAACTTCACTTTTTAACATTTTAATATTTGGATTAAAGAACCTTAAATTATAATTTTGCTGGCTAACAATAAGCCCACAGTGGTGTACGTTAAGTGTAAGTGTTGTTTACCCAAACTTAATAGTATAACATGATTAAAAAGTTTTTGTTTTCTACTTTAATCGTTCTCGCAGCTTTTTCGGCAACATTTGCCCAAAGCAAAACTAAAGAAGCTGCCAAAGTAGAAGATCCAGACAATTTAGCTTCGCAATATTTCTCGCAAGTAATGGGGGTTGCAGTAAATGCAACGTCAAACCTAAAATTATATAAGTTTATTTACGAATGGATAGGAACTCCCTACCGTTTTGGTGGTAACACTAAAAAAGGAATAGACTGCTCAGCTTTTACCAAAGCTATTTACGACAAGGTTTTTAATACCACCATTTTACGTAACTCTCGTGACATCTTTAGCATGGTTAATCCATTGTCTAAGGATGAATTGAAAGAAGGAGATTTGGTTTTCTTTAAAATTAAGAGTCGTAGCATATCACACGTAGGTATTTATTTGGGTGATAATCGTTTTGCTCATGCATCAAGTACCCGCGGTGTAGTGATCAGCAATTTAAATGAGCCTTATTATAGCCGCTATTTTTATAAGGGCGGTAGAATTATTGAACCAGGCGACAAAGAGTTTATAGAGGAATAAATCAATTAGAACGATATTAGATGATCCTTCCCAGCTTTGGGAGGGATTTTTTTTGAGATATGATGAAGAAAATTTTTGGACTGCTTATTTGTGTTGCTGTCGTTTATGTGCTGGTAAGTTGCCAAAGCAAGCCCACAGAAGCAAAACGGGTTGTTGATACAGATACACTATCGAAAGCCAGAAAAATAAAAGATACCATCAGTATTGTGGCTGTAGGCGATATGATGTTGGGATCTGCCTTTCCAAGCAAGCTCAATTTGCCTCCCGATGATGCCATTAATAGTTTTAAGGCTGTTGATACTTTTTTGAGGGGAGATATCGTATTTGGGAACCTTGAAGGCTGTTTCCTAAACTCGGGAAATTCTTCTAAATGCAAAGGGATCAATCCAAATAACTGCTATGCTTTTAGAATGCCCGATCGTTATGCTGGCATTTTCAAGGCCGCTGGCTTTAATGTGCTAAGTGTTGCCAATAACCATGTGGGCGATTTTAACAACAAAGGCCGTAAGAATACCGCTAAGATTTTAGACTCCTTGCAAATCCATTATGCGGGACAATTGGACAAGCCTTTTGATTTGTTTTCTATCGATAGTGTGAGGTATGCGTTTGTGGCATTTGCGCCCAATGAGAATACCGTTTCCATTAAAAATATAGATAGTGCCAAGCTATTGGTGGCCGAGTTGAAAAAACAGGCCGATATTGTGATTGTATCTTTTCACGGTGGTGGTGAAGGTGCCAGGTTTGAACACGTTACCCGAAAAACCGAAATCTTTTACAATGAAAACCGTGGAAATGTTTATGCTTTTGCGCATGGTGTAATTGATGCAGGTGCAGATGTGGTACTTGGGCACGGGCCGCATGTGACCAGAGCGGTAGAGGTTTACAAGAATAAATTTATTGCCTACAGCTTGGGTAATTTTTGTACCTATGGCATGTTTAGCTTAAAAGGACCAAACGGAATAGCGCCCCTATTGCAACTGAAAATAAATAGCCAAGGTGATTTCTTGTATGCTGATGTGGTTTCTGTAAAACAGGATAAAATTAATCGCCTAACTTTGGACGATAGTGGTGCTGCATTTCAAAAGATGAAGACGCTTACCGACATGGATTTTAAGGGCCATGGACTGAAGTTCGAAAACAATAGAATATCGCTGGATGAAAAACAATAAACTAGTCCTACATTATATCATTGCCGCTGCAGCCATTGTGGTGGTGCTTTATGCTCTATATCTGCTTTATCAAAATCCCGAGCGCATTAGGTTTTTGATTCTTACTATTATTGCTTGTGCGGTAGTGGCACTGGGACAAATCCTCATCATCAGACAAAAGAAATCTCTAAACAAGAAATAGTTGGTGCTTAGGCTTCGTCCTTTGTGTTTTTGATCAGTCCAATACCCGACATAAAAAAAATAATGGCAATGACGGCTACAACGACGAGTTCTCTGGTGCCTACGCTGTGCTTTAGAAAGGCCCAGCCCGCATAAATTAGTCCTGCAATACCGAGAATGGTTAAGATAGTGCCGAAGGTTCTTTTTACGTTCATCGCTCTGTAATTCAGTATTGCTTAAAAACAGCATAAAGTATTTTTTGTTTGTTGAGCTGTTTTGAGATTTGCTTACTGTTTTTTGGATTAAAGGGAATGGGAATGCCGCTTGCTGGTTTATTTTTAGTAATATTGATCATCAAAAATTATTGCTATGGATTACTTCGGTTATGGCGTACTTGTATTTGCGCTAATTATTCTTTTCAGTTCATTTGTTACGGTTAAACAAGGAACAATTGCGGTGATTACCATTTTTGGTAAATATCAGCGCTTATTACGTCCAGGACTTAGCCTTAAAATTCCTTTGATTGAGGTTATTCATTCGAGGATATCTATTCAGAATCGTTCGGTTGAGCTGTCTTTTCAGGCAGTAACGCAAGATCAGGCCAACGTATACTTCAAAGCCATGTTGCTTTATTCGGTGCTTAACCATGATGAGGAGACGATCAAAAATGTAGCCTTCAAATTCGTAGATTCTAACAACTTGATGCAGGCGTTAATTCGCACCATTGAGGGGTCGATTCGTGCTTATGTAGCTACGCAGAAACAAGCAAATGTATTGGCTCAGCGTAATGAAATTGTAGAGCACGTAAAACACCAAATTGACCAAGTATT
This sequence comes from Pedobacter sp. ASV17, assembly GCF_016429065.1. Taxonomy (GTDB): domain Bacteria; phylum Bacteroidota; class Bacteroidia; order Sphingobacteriales; family Sphingobacteriaceae; genus Pedobacter. The sequence goes on along the minus strand of NZ_JAELTX010000010.1, from coordinate 4,928 downwards.
GGAAAGTTGGGGTTACCATTTACAAGATTTACAACTAAACGATATTACTTTCGATGAAGAAATTATGCGCTCAATGAGCCGTGTAGTAGCTTCTAATAACTTAAAGGCCGCTGCCGAAAACGAAGGTCAAGCTTTGTTGATTACTAAAACTAAAGGAGCGGAAGCTGATGGTAATGCCATTAAAATTGCCGCTACTGCTGAACGTGAAGCTGCGCAATTGCGTGGTCAAGGTATTGCTTTGTTTAGGGAAGAGGTAGCAAAAGGGATGACTAATGCTGCGCACGAAATGCAACAAGCAAATCTGGATACTTCAGTGATTTTATTTACCATGTGGACTGAAGCAATTAAACAGTTTGCTGAGTATAGCGAAGGTAATGTGATCTTCTTGGATGGTAGCACAGAAGGCATGAACAATACCATGAAGCAGATGATGGCAATGCAGTTGAGCCAAAAACCTACATCGGATAAGAAATAATTTGTTTTAACCACCCTAGACATTTAAGAACATTTTAGTATTGAACCATTAAGGCATTAAGAGACATTAAGTTTTGCATTCCTAATTTCTTAATCGTATAGCTTAGATGTACTAAGGTGTCTAAGGTGGTTTTTTAACCGTTTTAGATTTTAAACCATTAAGGCATTAAGGAACATTAAATTTTGCATTCCTAATTTCTTAATCGTATAGCTTAGATGTACTAAGGTGTCTAAGGTGGTTTTTTAACCGTTTTAGATTTTAAACCATTAAGGCATTAAGGAACATTAAATTTTGCATTCCTAATTTCTTAATCGTATAGCTTAGATGTACTAAGGTGTCTAAGGTGGTTTTTTAACCGTTTTAGATTTTAAACCATTAAGGCATTAAGGAACATTAAGTTTTGCATTCCTAATTTCTTAGTCGTATAGCTTAGGTGTGCTAAGGTGTCTTAGGTGGTTTTTTAACCGTTTTAGATTTTAAACCATTAAGGCATTAAGGAACATTAAGTTTTGCATTCCTAATTTCTTAGTCGTATAGCTTAGATGTGCTAAGGTGTCTAAGGTGGTTTTTTAACCGTTTTAGATTTCGAACCATTAAGGCATTAAGGAACATTAAGTTTTCCCACCAAGTCTTAATTATCTTAATTTCTTAATGTTTTATCCTATAGCTTAGATGTCTTAGGTGGTTTATTTAAACCTACAAATCCAATCTTAAATTAATCGTTTCAATAGCCTTAGTTTCCTCTCCGCTTGGAGAAATATTGTAGGCACGCAAAATAAACTGGTCAGAGTTGATGATTTCCAGTTCCGTGCGCCATCCCCAAGGTTCAGGCATTTCGCTGTTGCTATATTGCCCCGTTACCGAAAAGCCATTACTGGTTTCCTCACCTTCGGAGAACATGATTCCCGTGCCCATGTGAAAGCTATCGATCCAGCTGCAAACACATTTGTTATTGCCCAAATCAAAGCCCCAAACCATTAGGCCTTCGTGTGTTTTACCATTGATAATGCCACGGTACTCATAACGGATAAAACGCTTGTTAAGCAGTGCAATAATTTTACTGCTCGTTGCCGACTCATCCGCCAACACATCCTTCTCAAACCAAGTGCGTGTACGGCCGTCCCAGGTGCCTATTAAACTTAGCAGTCTCAAATGCGGACCACCTTCTTTTGATAATTCGAATTTACTTTTGCTCATCACTACAAGATACGATTTTTGTGTTATCGATATATGTTTGAACGATTGAAAATTTGAAAGGTTTGATTTGTTTAATCGGTGAAATGTAAAACTGTAGATTTTGAGCTGAAAAACTTTTAACTTAGGCGGATGTCGTCACACCATATCATCAGAGAAAAGCAAGAACCAGCGCTATACATCCACGAACTAGGAAACTTTAATGAAGAATATTTGGGTCAGCTTTTAGAGTGGAGTCCAACGGTATTAGTAGCGGCTAGTGAATATGAAAAAGTAATTTCCTTAGAGCTCAAGGTAGACGTAGTGGTTGGTAATTTGCCAATGGGAGCGGTACTGCAAGAGGACATCCGAATTATTCCGAAACCAAAAGAGGGCTTGGAAGATGCCATGGAGTTTTTGATCAAAGAAAAATACCCTGCAGTCAACGTCATCAGCAACGTCGATAGTTTTGACGATTTAACCTGCTATTTGCCCGACATCAATTTGGTGCTTTTTACAGAAAGAAGTAAATACTATCCTATCAAAAATGGATTTAGCGTTTGGAAACCTGCAGGCACTGTTTTGTTGATCGATGTGATCGCTTATTTTGAAGCTGATAACCTGATGCAACAAGAAACGGGTGAGTTTTTAGTGGTAGAAGATGGCTTAGTGTCATTCAGATTTCAAGTGCCTTATTTATTTATTGGAGAGCTGCTTTAATAGCTGGAATAAAGAATAAGGAGCAAAGAATAAAGACTTAAAACTTATCACCTTTAACTCAACTAACCCCTGACCCCTCAAAAAATGATATACCTTAGGAAAGCAAAAGAAGAAGACTTACTCACCATCAGAAATTTGGCTGAACAGACCTGGCCTACCGCTTACGGCGACATCATCTCGCAAGAGCAAATTGTATTTATGTTAGATAAAATGTACAATCAAGGCGAACTTTTAGGGCAACTACGCGATGGACATACTTTCCTTATTGCTTCTGAACTAAAAGAAGATGTTGGTTTCGCAGGCTTCTCTGTCGTAGATTCGGAAAATCATGTTTATAAATTGCACAAACTTTATGTGCTGCCTAAAATGCACGGCAAAGGTGTGGGTAAAATTTTAATGAACGAAGTGGTTGATCAGATCAAGGTTCAGGGAGCAAAATTTTTACAACTGAATGTAAACAGAGACAATAAAGCCAAAGATTTTTATGAAAAGGCAGGTTTTAAAATAAAAGAAACCGTTGACCTCGATATCGGTAACGGGTTCTATATGAATGATTATGTAATGGAGAAAACCTTATAAGGAAATGAAGAAAATAGCCTTCTCGACACTGATACCTCTAATTTTTTGCCTTTTTTGTAACGCACAATTGAATATTAACCCAGGGGTTGATACCACAGATGTGATGAATAAAAAAGTGATCGCATTTTACAGTAATTACATTAACGATTTTAAAAGCAAAAGCAAGTTGCCAGATTATAAAAAATACTGGAGTGAGGAAGATTGTAAAAAGTATAAAAATCCAGACCCTTCTGTTTATGGAATAGGTGGTGATTTTCCAACCTATTTAATGGCTGAAAGTAAGACGATTCATTACTTAAAGCCTTTGAAAGATGGTGTTTTTAATATTAAAATGTTAGGCTCGTGGACTGATAGTTTGAAAAATAATTCTGTCATGTACATCACCAATCAATTTATAAAGGTGAATGCTAATCAGCAAATTCATTTTGTTCAACCAGCAGACTTTTATAAGGGCAACTGGAATAATAAAATTTTTGGACAGGTTAGTTATTACTTCCCGAAATATCATCAATTTGATGAAAAAAAGTCGCAACTTTTAATAAAGGCAATTAAAGATTTAGAAAAGCAATGGAATCTTGCTCCTAAATCAATTACCTATTTCTTCGCCGATACTTATGATGAAATACAGCTGCTTAGAGGATTTGATTTTACCATCGGAATGGGTAATGCTGATAAGCCTATGGGTATTTCTAACCAACATGACAACACGGTTTTTTGTGCAGGTAATGGTGAGAACTATTTTCACGAGGTGGTGCATATCTATTTAAATCCTCTACATCCGAAATCGCCACTTAACGAAGGGCTCGCTGTATTTTATGGGGGAACCTTAGGTAAACCTCTTTCTTGGCATGCGAATAGATTAAAAGACTATCTTAAAGCGCATCCAGAGATAAACCTTTCCAAGCTTGAAGATTTCTACTACATGGATAATTACACCAACCCGAATAGTACCATACAAGGGATTTTATGTAACGCCATTTATAAACGCGATGGCTTCCAAGGCCTAAAAAGAGTGATGACTTATACTTCTTTAAATGATATTTTTGAGAAAGAGTTTAAAATCGATTTAAAGAATCTTAACCAAGAGCTACGTAAACTGATAGATGAGCAATAAAAAAACCGTTGACCTTGATATCGGTAACGGTTTCTTTATGAATGATTACATAATGGAGAAAGAGGTTTAAGCCTCTGTTTATTCCAAAATGATAAGGGTCCTTGCATTTTTGATTGCAAGGACCTTCTTTATTAATGACCTCTGATCGGATCTTTAGGTTTTGCAGTATTTGGATATTTGTAGTTTTTCATTTCCTCTTGTAGGATCTTGATGGTTCTTTCCAATTGAGGATCTCTACCTTCCAATAAATCCTTAGGTGTTTGTTCTACAAAAACATCTGGCGCTACCCCTTCATTTTCGATGATCCACTTGCCTTTTGTGTCGTAAATACCAAAGTTTGGAGAAGTGATACTACCACCATCTAGCAAGCGTGGATAGCCGCTAATGCCTACCAAAATACCCATTGTGGTACGTCCAACTAATTTACCCAAACCTTTCTCTTTGAACATGTAAGGCATCATGTCGCCACCTGAACCTGCATTTTCGTTAATGATCATGGCTTTAGGGCCATAAATACCGTTGCCTGGCGTAGTGAAGCTCTTGCCATCTCTAATTGCCCAGTAGCTCATCAATTCGCGGCTTAGCAAATCAATTACATAATCTGCTACCCAGCCACCGCCATTGTTACGCTCGTCAATGAGTAATGCTTTTTTGTCCATTTGCGAGAAATAATAGCGATTGAAGTAAGTGTAACCATCAGGGCCAGTGTTTGGCATGTACACATAGGCAATTTGACCATTGCTTAATTCACCTACTTTTTTGCGATTACGCTCTACCCATTCCATTCTGCGTAATTCTATTTCGGCACCTGGAGTAATTGGCACGACTACCACTTCTCTAGCCCCATCTAAACTAGGCTTGCTATTC
>NZ_JAELTX010000109.1 GCF_016429065.1 Pedobacter sp. ASV17 | reverse complement strand
GTTTTGCCCCAAGCCTCGGTTTCATAAACACTGGACTTTGCAAAAACTGCTCCTATCTCGCTTTCAACATGGGAGATGGCGTTTTTTAGGTTTTCTAGCCTATCGCCCAAATTAGTACCAAGTAACAAATAAGCATCTCTGCTATCTAATTTCATGTAAGGTCAATTTAACCGCAAAAGTAAATCAGCTACTTCATTTGAAATACCTAGTTTATCACGATGCTTTTTTTAACTTTACAAACTTAAATCAATAAAATTTAAAAACCTTTTCGATCTTATTAAAATCGAAAAACATTTCATCACCTTAAGAACATAATTAACATGAAAGAGTTCTTCAAGTACGTTTTTGCCACGGTAGTTGGCATTGTCATTTCGGCAGTTGTTTTAGGCATTTTAGGCTTCGTGATCATTGTAGGAATCATTTCTTCCTTCGATAGCGATACCAAAGCCGTCGTCAAAGCAAACTCCGTACTGTACCTTAACCTTGATCAGGCCATTACAGAGCGTACCCCGAAAGAATCTTTCGGCAGCATGTTTGGCAGCGGGAACAAAAGCATCGGTTTTAACGATGTGATTAGGGCCCTTGAAAAAGCCAAAACCGACGACAACATTCAAGCGGTTTACATTAACGTAATGGCACCAAACGCAGGCATGGCTACGTTATTGGAAGTAAGAAACGCTATTCTTGATTTCAAAACCAGCAAGAAACCTGTAATTGCCTACAGTGAAATATATAGCCAAGGGGCTTATTATTTAGCTTCGGCAGCAAGTAAGGTTTACCTCAACCCAGAAGGCGACTTGGAGTTTAAAGGTTTTAGTGCCAACCTCATGTTCTTTAAAGGGGCATTGGACAAATTGGGTGTTGAACCACAAATTATTCGTGTAGGTAATTACAAAAGTGCCGTAGAGCCTTTCATCAACACCAAAATGAGCGACTACAATCGTCAACAGGTGAGTGTTTACATCAATGGTTTATACCAAACATTTTTAGCTGGCATTTCCGAAAGCCGTAAGTTAAACACAGACAGTTTATTCCAAATTGCCGACCAGTTGAAAATCCAAGCACCTAATGATGCTTTGACCTATAAAATGGTAGATGGTCTAAAATATAAAGATGAAGTTTTAGATGAACTGCGAAACATTACTGGCAAGGGCAAAAAAGACGACATCAATAGCATTACCATTAACGATTATATCAAAGACCTTCCTTCGCAAGGAGATATTGCCTCTAAAAACAAAGTAGCGGTAATTTATGCCAACGGAGAAATTATTGGCGGCGAAGGTTCTGATGAACAAATTGGTTCTGAACGTATTTCACGTGCCATTAGAAAAGCCCGACTGGATGAAGACGTTAAAGCCATCGTTTTACGTGTGAACTCTGGTGGCGGTAGCGCATTGGCTTCTGACGTGATTTGGAGAGAAATTGAATTGAGCAAAAAAATCAAGCCTGTAATCGCGTCGTTTGGCGACGTAGCTGCTTCGGGCGGATATTACATCGGCTGTGCTGCTGATAGCATCTTTGTACAACCTAATACCATCACTGGTTCTATTGGCGTTTTTGGAATGTTCTTTAACGCACAAAAACTAATGAATGAGAAATTGGGAATTACTTTTGACGGCGTGAAAACTGGCCAATATGCCGATATCATGAGTGCCAACAGACCAATGACTCCAGCGGAAAGATTGATTTTGCAAAGAGGCGTTAACAATATCTACAATACTTTTATCACCAAGGTTGCCAACGGCAGAAAGAAAACCAAAGCACAAGTGGATAGCTTGGGTGGTGGCCGTGTTTGGACAGGCAAAGACGCTGTAGCTAATGGCTTGGCCGATCGCATTGGTAGTTTTGGAGATGCCATTTCTTCTGCCGCTAAAAAAGCGAAGTTAAAAGATTACAAAGTGGTGGAATATCCAGAAAAAATAGATCCTCTTAAAGAGTTTTTGGGTGCTGCGAAAGATAATGTGAGTGCTTATTATGCCAAGAAAGAATTTGGTGAAAACTACGTGCTTTACCAACAAATGAAAAAAGCAATGAGCCAAACAGGTATTCAAGCAAGATTAGACCACGAGATTATCATTAAGTAAAGAGATTTGAGTTACGCGTTTGGCTTAATGTGGTGATCGCAATTACGCCAAACGCAACACGTACTGTAAGATGGAAAACAAACCCATAGCACGCACACTAAGGCTATTGTCGCAATTAATGGAGCTTCACAATGAAAACCCATTTAAAGTGAAATCTGTAGCTAACGCCGCATTTAAAGTAGACAAATTACCTTTTGCCATTGCGACCAAACCCGCTACCGAAATTGATAAAGTAGATGGGATTGGCAAGAGCATTGCCGCTAAAATTATTGAGCTGCTGGAAACGGGAACCATCCAAGAGCTTGAAACCCTTATTAGCCAAACGCCCCCTGGCATTATTGAAATGCTGGCGATCAAAGGCATAGGACCAAAAAAAATCGGCATTATTTGGCACGATCTACAAATAGAAAGTGTTGGCGAACTTTATTATGCCTGTAATGAAAATAGGCTGATAGAAGCCAAAGGTTTTGGACTAAAAACTCAGGAAGAGATCAAGAAGGTACTGGAGTTTAGAATGGCTGCCAATGGCAAATTCTTGTACGCACAGGCTGAGCCTATCATAAACAGCTTACACGAAAAACTAGCCATTTGGTTGCGCCAAGCGGATATGCTTGCCCTACTAGGCATTGCTGGTGATTTTAGAAGAGCTTGTGAAATTATTGACGAAGCCGTACTGATTATTGGTACAGAAAGTCCTGACTTGCTGATTTCGCAACTATCTACTTTTCAGTTGGGCTTTGAAGAAACCAGCACTAATGTGTTTACGGCGCAAACCGATGATGGCTTAAATGTAAAGCTATTTGTAGTACCTACAGCACAGTTTTACCTCGAATATTTTAAACTTACTGGAAGCGAAGCACACGTGAACCAAGTACTGGACCTAGCTGGTGACCACGCTTTCCACGCCGAAGAAGATATTTATGAGAAAGCAGGGCTTGATTTCGTTTTACCTGAGTTACGTGAAGGACTTGACGAAATAGACCTGGCCAAAAAACATCAGTTACCTGTACTCATTACCGATAAAGATTTAAAAGGTAGTTTACACAACCACTCCGACTGGAGTGATGGAGTACACACCTTAGAAGACATGGCGCTATACTGCCGCGATGTCTTGAAACTTGAATATTTGGGCATGTGCGACCACTCGAAATCTGCATTTTATGCCAATGGTTTAAATGAACAACGTGTTTATGCGCAACACCAACAAATTGACGAGCTGAACCAGAAATTAGCTCCTTTTAAAATTTTCAAGGGCATAGAAAGTGATATTCTATACGATGGTTCGCTTGACTATAGTGACGATATTTTAAAAACGTTTGATTTCGTAGTAGCCTCTGTACACAGTCAACTGAAAATGACGGAAGAGAAAGCTACCGAGAGATTAATTACCGCCATAGAAAACCCTTATACCACCATTTTGGGACACCCAACTGGACGCCTATTGTTAAGCAGAAAAGGTTACGATGTTGACTTTAAAAAAGTAATTGATGCTTGTGCTGCAAATAACGTGGTGATAGAAATCAACGCCAACCCACTTCGTTTGGATTTAGACTGGCGCTGGCACCGCTATGCCTTGGAAAAAGGCGTGCTGTTATCTGTAAACCCAGATGCCCACCGCAAAGAAGGCTTTTTGGATATGCGTTATGGTGTATTAGTGGGCCGTAAAGGTGGCTTAACCGCCGAAAAATGCTTGAATGCTTTTTCATTACAGCAAATCAGCGATTTCTTTACCAGTAAGCGATAATGAATAAAAAAAGTGTTTCGATAGTCATCCCCAATTATAATGGCCGCCATTTGCTGGAAGAATTTCTTCCCTTTACGGTACAAGCTATTAAAAATGCAGCGGTTGATTACGAAATTATTGTGGTAGATGATGCCTCTAAAGATGATTCGATTGCTTTCTTGGAAGAGCACTATCCAGAAATCATTCTATTAAAAAATGAAATCAACAAAGGTTTCTCCGCTACCTGCAACAAGGGCATCATGCAGGCTTCCAAAGAGCTCATGTTGATTTTAAACTCTGATATTCAACTGAGCCCAAATTACTTTGATAACCAATGGCAATGCTTTGAAGATGAGAACACCTTTGGTGTAATGGGCCGCATTATTGATACTGGCTCGAATACCCATGATGGTCCCAGACTACCACAAAGGTTTGGCTTTAAGTTTAAACAAAATAAAATTTACGAAACGGCAGATCAATCTCATCCCGCTCCTACTATTTTTCTATCTGGAGCCAACGCCCTGGTTTGCTCAAAAAAAATTAAACAAATGCTAGGCTTCGATGAGATTTTTTCGCCCTTCTATTTCGAAGACGTTGATTTAAGCTTACGGGCTTGGCGCTTGGGCTGGCAATGCTATTATGCTCTTGCCTCAACCTGTTACCATATTGGATCGTCTACCATTAATGCCAACAACCTTAAAAAAAGTGTAAAGGCAACCTACTATCGCAACCGCTATATTTTGCACGGCATCCACCTAAACAAAACACAGTATACTTGGTTTAAAGTACAAACCTTTATCTTTGAGGTTTTACCCAAAATAGTGATGGGACAATTTTGGGTTTGGAAAAGCTACAGTGCATTGAGTGCTTATCAAGAAAAGATAGCCAGTTCCAAGTTAAGGCTCGACAAACAGTCTGAAAATACAGGAACAAAGCTTTCTCTTTTTTCGCTCAGCGCAAAAATTAATGCGATATTGAAAGATGGGAACTATCAGGTTTCCTAAAAATTTCTTGAATGATTAAAGCAATTGTAATTACCCCCGTTAAAAACGCTATCGAAAATACGCTTCAAACCATTGCGGCGATCAAGCAAAGCAACATAGCGCTGGAGTATATTGTATATAACGATTTTAGCAATGCAGAAACCAAAGAAGCACTTACCAAAAGTGCTGCCGAACTGGGTTTTGAATTGGTTAATTTAGAAGACATCACCGACACACCATCACCAAACTACAACTTGGTATTGGAAGATGCACAAAAACGTGCCATCACTAAAAAAATTCCCTTAATCGTGGTAGAATCAGATGTAGAAGTTAAACCAGACACTTTTAGCAAACTGCTTGATTTTAACGAAAAGCAAACCGATTCGGGAATGATTGGTGCTGTAACGGTTGACGAAAATGGAGAGATCAACTTTCCTTATCTTAAATTTAAAGGCAGAAAAGAAGCTTACACCCTCACCAATAGAAGCTTAAGCTTTTGTTGTACATTGATGACCATCCCTTTTCTAACCAGCTATAGTTTTAGCGAATTAGACCGCAGCAAAGATTGGTACGATACCATTATCTCCAAAAAATCAATTGCCTTAAATTTCAGGAACTACATTTTGTTTAATGCGCCTGTGTACCATAAAGCACATGGTAGTCGGCCGTGGAAACAATTGAAATACACCAACCCTTGGAAATACTATTGGCAAAAATTCACCAAAGGACGAGATAAAATCTAATGTTGGTTACCGATGTAAAAAGTATTGAATACCAAAACCAAGTACCGTTTGTAGTTTGGACTTTTTGGGCGGGAAATGCCATGGAAGGCAACCGTCTGCTGAGTTTTCAGATTTTACAACAGCACATTGGTGTGCCTATTTTTTTGGTAAGCCCACAAAACTGGCATCTGTTGGAATTATCCGATCATCCCTTTCATTCAGCCTTCCCCTATCTTAGCGTCGTTCATCAATCGGATTATATCAGGATTTACCTACTACATCATTATGGTGGTGCATGGCATGATATTAAAGCTACAGAGGTGAGTTTTGCGGCTTGCTGGGAGCAATTCAAAGATCCAGCAGTTTACATGATTGGCAGGAAAGAAAGTAAGAATGGCTCAGCAAAGGTTCATGACCAAAATGGAAATTGGATGCCCGATTTTTACAAAGACCTCATTTCGGTAACGGCGTGGATTGGCAGAGGTGGTACGCCACTTTCTGAAGAACTAATCCATAACCTTCATTTGTTATTAGATAAAAACTTAGAGCGGCTAAAAAAATATCCTGCCAAGCATCCTCGGGAAAGAGCACTGAAAGGGAACAACTTTTTAAGCAGAAGCATAGAGCGGGTAAAGAACTTATTTACCGGCCGTCAAAGCAACTATCCCCTACCTTGGACCGTTTTCGGAAATCTTTTTCATCCTCTAAACCTAAAGTACAAGGCACATGTAAGTACCGATTTGCCTGTTAACAGCGTAAAAAATGCTGGGGTTTACCATCGATAAGCTACAGCCTACTAGTTTACACGTCATTGCGAAAAAACAATTAATCTTTTCAAATAGCGTGAAGCACTGCTTGCTCTCTAAAAGCCATCCGCTATAACTGAAAAACGATGCCACTATGTGCCTATGTGGTAATATGTTTTACAACAACTTTAAAGCTGCCTAATAAACAACCAGCTCCTATGAAACAACCTGCGGAAAAATCAGCGTAATCTGCAGAAAATAGAAGTTAAAATAGCACCGTTTAATCTTTCAGCAATCCAAAAAATTTCAATAACCTATTATATCGCTTTGATTGACGGCGTTGGAAACGCAAAGGACCATCCAAATAACGATACACAAAATCGCGATGATGCGTATTGATATAGTCAATCAACCGTTGTTTTTTCTGCTTATCCATCCCTTTTCTACGTGAGTTTGGGCTAATGCGATAATAAAATCCAGTGATGGGCAATTGCACTACCTTTCCACCGTTTTTGAGCATGGCAATCCAAAATACCCAGTCTTCACTTACCCAACGTAAATCTTCTGGATAACCGCCACAGGCTTCCCAATCGCTTTTTCGATAAAGGGCACTTACAAAAATCATGTTGTCCTTCGCTAAGTTTTCCAAGCTAAAAGGCTTTAAATTCCATTTACCTGTTTTGGCACCAAATTTTTCGGCTTCGCAATACACCACTTTAACTGTTGGATCCTCCTTAAAAGTATGGATGGCCTGAGCAATATAATCTGTAGAAATAAGGTCATCACCATCCAATGGCAAAATGAACGTACCAATGGCCTTGCTGATGGCATGATTACGAGCCACCGAAGGACCGCTGTTTGGCTGCTGGTAGCATTTGATAATGGGATGCTGTTTGGCTAAAGTTTCTACCACTTGCATGGTTTGATCCGTAGAACCATCATCCACAATAATGATTTCGATGGGCAAGTAAGTAGAAGCTAATACCGAATGAATCGTTTCATCAATCAGTAACGCTTGATTGTAACAGGGAATAATTACGCTAACGGTAAAATCATCTTGCTTGGCCATCATGCGCTAAAGATAAGCTTTACTTCATGTTTTGGAAAAAATCTGTGCCACTAAGCTTAGAAATAGGAGTAAGCCACAGATGCACAAATGATTTTTTAAACATCATTCGTTCTTTATCATCCCCCTTACCTCCTCAAAGAGGGGGACAAAAGCTGCATAACTTTCTCTTCAACGGAGCAAGGTATTTTACTTAATTTTTCATAATCTCAAGCCTTAGCAAACCCTCCTCGTTTTACTAAAATCGGCCTTGGCCTGTTCGGGAGGCACAAATTAGCCCTAGTTGTTCCTTTAACAGAACAGGGCGCAGCCGTGGATTTTTATTTATTCGTTTTTATAATTTCATCTGTATAAATGAGCTCACTAAGTGTCGGTTTTGCATACTTTTTTCATCTATAGGAAACCTGCGAAGCAAGCATGAATACCATTTAAGATATCATAACTAATGAATAAAAGTTTGTCCGCGAAGCGACAGATCTGTAAATAGCAACAGAAAACTGATGTTTTGAGCCTCTAACTACAACAAGTAGAAAGTATTTTCTTATCCCAAACTAAGCTTATTTTAATATCGGACTCATATTATTTAGTAATTTGCGCAAACAAAATACCTCCTTTGATACTTTAAACCTAATGAAGCAACTTTTTATTGTTAGACATGCCAAGTCTGATTGGGGAGACGCTAACCTAAGGGACTTTGACAGACCATTGAACCATCGTGGCCATAAAAACGCTCCTGAAATGGTCAGTCGTCTAGTGGAAAAATCCATTAAGCCCGATACCATCGTGAGCAGCCCTGCCCTTAGAGCACTCACTACCGCAAAATATTTTGCTTCAGGGTGGCAAATACCAGCCGAACAATTGAGCACCAATGCCAATATTTACGAAGCTAGTGTAAAGACCTTGTTAAAAGTGATCAACGACTTTAATTCGGGATTTGATAAAGTAGCATTATTTGGTCATAACCCAGGTTTAACAGATCTGCTAAATTACCTTACGGGTGAGTACATTAGCAATATGCCTACGTGTAGCGTAGCCATTATTGAATTCCCTTTTGAGGACTGGAAGCTTATCAGTGGTGGCACTGGAAATTTAGTGCTATTTGATTACCCTAAAAGTGGGCTGGATTAAAATTATTTTGTCCTTTGGACATCTCTCCCCTGTTAGGGGTGAGAGTCGACATAGGAACATTTACTGCCATCAAAAGTTAGAAAGCTAACTGTGAATTATAACTTCATTCATAGTTCTTCCAAACGTTTAACGACAGGGGATGATTAAAACTGAAGATGCTTAACCGTTAAGCCTCCGTTAATCAATTGTTTTAACGAATCGATACCGATTCTAAGATGTGTTTCCACATAGTTAGCAGTAACAGAGCTATCACTTTCACTCGTTTTTACACCTTCTGGAATCATTGGTTGATCTGAAACCAGCAACAAAGCACCAGTTGGAATTTTATTAGCAAAACCTGTGGTAAAAATGGTAGCAGTTTCCATATCTACGGCCATGGCACGCAAACCTTTCAAGTATTTCTTAAACTCTTTGTCATGCTCCCAAACCCTACGGTTAGTGGTGTAGCAGGTTCCAGTCCAATAATCACGAGAGTGCTCCCTAATGGTGGTCGAAATGGCCTTTTGCAAAGCGAAGGCAGGTAGCGCAGGCACTTCTGCGGGTAGGTAATCGTTTGAAGTACCTTCTCCCCTAATGGCCGCAATTGGAAGAATTAAATCGCCAATTTGGTTTTTCTTCTTTAAACCACCGCATTTTCCTAAAAACAATACTGCCTTTGGTTGAATGGCCGTTAACAAATCCATCATGGTAGCCGCTAAAGGACTTCCCATACCAAAGTTGATAATGGTAATGCCGTTGGCAGTAACACTTTGCATTGGCTTGTCTAAACCGTAAATTGGTGCATTGTCATTCCATTCAGAAAATAAAGTGACGTACTTGCTAAAGTTGGTTAGCAAAATGTACTGACCAAATTCCTCCAACGGACGACCTGTGTAACGAGGCAACCAGTTTCTTACGATATCATCTTTGCTTTTTAAGCCCTTTCTAACTGGAGTTTCAACCTCTTTTACCTTTTTGGCTTTTTTTACTACTTCTTCATCTTTCTTTACATCTTTTTCTTCATTCATACGTTTTCTCCTTTCTTTAAATTTATAAAATAATAATCAAAATCTTAAAAGATAAACCATTAAGAAATTAAGTATAGTTAAGTATTTAAAAATTAAAACATCTCTTAACCCCTTAATGCTAAAATTATCTTTTTCTTCTCCAACCTATCTTAAACAACAGGTTAAAAAAAATCCCGAACAAGTCGGGATTAGTATTTTTATGCAGCTTTAAGTTTTTTGAAATCTGATTTCTCAAACTTTTCTTTAGCATAGTCGAGTGTAATCTCCAACTCTTTCACCTCATTATCAGATGGCGTTTCAAACATGGCATCTAACATAATCGATTCGCAAATAGACCTTAGTCCCCTTGCACCCAATTTATACTCCATCGCCTTATCTACAATAAACTCCAAAACTTCATTATCAAACTTTAAGCTTACGTTCTCGTAATTGAACAACTTCACATATTGTTTGATCAATGAATTTTTAGGCTCTGTAAGGATATTTCTCAACGCTTCCTTATCCAATGGGTCCAAGTGCGTTAAAACTGGCACACGTCCAATTAATTCAGGAATTAAACCAAATGATTTCAAATCCTGTGGCGTGATGTATTTGTAAAGGTTTTTAAGGTCTAACTCTACCTCATCTTTCTTTACCTTATAACCCACTGCCTGTGTACGCAAACGATTGGCAATTTTTCTTTCGATACCGTCAAAAGCACCACCACATATAAACAAAATGTTATTGGTGTTTACGGCAATCATTTTTTGGTCTGGATGCTTTCTACCTCCTTGTGGTGGTACGTTCACAATGGTACCTTCCAAAATTTTCAGTAAGGCTTGTTGTACACCCTCACCGCTTACATCTCTGGTGATGGATGGGTTGTCGCTTTTGCGAGCCACCTTATCTACCTCATCAATGTAAACAATACCACGTTCAGCCGATGCCACATCATAATCTGCAGCTTGCAACAAACGGGTTAAAATACTTTCAACGTCTTCTCCCACATAACCTGCCTCAGTAAGTACCGTAGCATCTACAATACAAAATGGCACGTGTAATACCTTAGCAATAGTTTTGGCCAAAAGGGTTTTGCCCGTACCAGTCTCCCCCACCAACATGATGTTAGATTTTTCAATCTCCACCTCGTCTTTATCTATCTTTTGGCTCAAGCGTTTGTAGTGGTTATACACCGCTACCGAAAGCACTTTTTTAGCGTCGTACTGGCCAATTACATATTGGTCCAAGTGCTCCTTAATTTCCGCTGGCTTTAAAAGCTTGAACGTTTCGTCAAAAGCTTTGCCTTTTTTGTTGCCTAGCTCTTGCGCTAGTAGTACGTTGGCCTGATTAACACATTTGTCGCAGATGTAAGCATCCAATCCCTCAATTAACATTAAGGTTTCATTTTTTGGAGTGCCGCAAAACGAGCAATGTGAATCTTTTCCTTGTCTAGCCATTTTTATTTTTTCTGTTATGAGTTACAGGTTACGAGTTATGGGTTGTTTCTCTCAACTCACCACTCGCAACACATAACTATTTATTCGATCCTAACACCTCATCAATCATTCCAAAACTTTTTGCTTCTTCCGAAGTCATCCAGTAATCACGGTCCGAAGCTTTCTCTACCCATTCGTAGGTTTGGCCAGAGTGCGATGAAATGATGTCATATAATTCCTTTTTCAATTTAAGCATCTCTCTCAAATTGATCTCCATATCTGATGCAACCCCTTGCGCACCTCCCGATGGCTGGTGAATCATCACTCTAGAATGCTTTAACGCTGCACGTTTGCCTTTAGCGCCCGCCACCAATAAAACTGCTCCCATAGAAGCCGCCATACCAGTACAGATGGTTGCTACATCTGGTGAAATATATTGCATGGTATCGTAAATACCTAAGCCTGCATAAACAGAACCACCAGGTGAGTTGATGTAGATTTGGATATCTCTATGTGCATCTACCGATTGCAAGAACAATAACTGCGCTTGAATGATGTTTGCATTTTGGTCATAAACAGCATCACCTAAAAAAATGATACGGTCCATCATCAAACGAGAGAAAACGTCCATTTGTGCAACGTTCAACTGACGCTCCTCAATGATATAAGGAGTCATTGATTTTGGTGAATTGTTGGTAGCACCAATAAATCTATCTACGTTCAATCCGTTAATGCGATGGTGTTTAACGGCATATTTTCTAAATTCGTCTTTATCTATTTTCATCTTAGGATTAGGTTTTGCGTTTGGCGTTTAGCGATTTACCCTAAGTACCAAACTATATCTTTAATAAATACTTTCTTAAATTGGTTAATTTCCGTGCCAATTTATCTAATTCTTCTAGGTAATTGGCTAATTGTATGTCAGAAATTATTTTTCTTCTCTCCAATACTACTAAAATATTTGCATTTTCAAATACAGATCTATGCGCAATATTCAGATAATGAGCAAATTCTTTATTAGAAACAGAACCTGAACCTTCTGCTATATTATTAGATATGCTAAGAGCAGCCCCATTGAGCTGCTCTGCAAATCTGTACTTTTTATCTTCTGACAAACGGTCAGCTATGTCTAGCAATTTGTCTGTAATTACAATTGCTAATTGCCAAACTTCTAAAGCTTGAAATTTAAATTGACTCATATCATTGGTAAATGGTTGAGCCAATTTACAAACATTTGGCAGTTTTAATACAACGTTATAAACGCTAAACACCTATCGCCAAACACTTAACGTCCTTACTTCAACTCAGTAAATTTGTTGTAAGTAATTTCTTTCTCGTTTAAAGTAGCAACCGATTTAATATAATCGAAAACTTTCAATGCTTTCACTTCTTCGAAAATACGGTTAGCATTTTCTTTCTCTTGCAAGAAGTTAGCAGCATATTGTGCCAATTGGTCTTCTGGAAGAGGAGTTGGGCTATACATTCTGAATTGTGCATCTAAACGTTGTTTAGCAGCTTCAAAAACGTCTTTGTAATCAATTTTGATATCGTTGTCTTTGATGATTTTGTTTTCAATCAAAGTCCATTTCAAGTTTTTAGCAAAATCATCATAACCTTGAGCCAACTCTTCGTCAGTTAATTTTTCGTTGGTAGCTTTTAACCACTTACGTAAAAACTCATCAGGCAATTGCATTTTGGTTTGCTCAGTTAATTGAGTATAAATGTCGTTTTGCAATTTACGGTCAGCATCTTGCTTAAACATCGACTCAATTTCTTCAGTGATTTTAGCAGTGAAACCAGCCTCATCTTTTACCGCATCAGCGCCAAAGATTTTATCAAAGAACTCTTGGTTCAAATCAGCTTCTTCCAAACGGTTTACGTTTTTAACGTTCACTTGGAAGTTAGATTTTAATTCCGCAGCATCTTCTTCACTGATATTCAACAATTTTGCAATGGCAGCAGCATCACCACCAAAAGCTTTGTTTACATCAAGTTCCAAAGTATCGTCTTTTTTAACACCTACTAAGGTTTTCAAGATTTTCTTGTCGGTAACGGCATCAGTGCGGATAGAACCAGTAGCCGAAATACCTCCTTCAAACTCAGAACCGTCGTTAGCCAATTGCTTCAATTCAGCATAAAGGATATCACCTTCAGCAGAAACCTCAGGATTGGTCATTTTACCGTAGCTTTTACGGATATTTTTAACACGCTCGTTTAAAGTCTCTTCGTCAGCTTTAACGTTGTATTGCGTAAATTTATCTTTTGATGAAACCTCAATATCAACTGCTGGCGCTAAACCTAACTCATAAGCAAAGTTAAAAGTATCGTTATAGTCCCAGTTGTATTGGTTTTCGTCTTCTTGTACAGGAAGTGGTTGACCTAAAATTTCAACGCTATTATCAGTTAGGTATTTTGAAATGTTATCGTTCAACATCGTGTTGATTTCCTCTACCAAGATGCTTTTGCCATACATTCTTTTAATGTGTGCAGCTGGAACCATCCCTTTACGGAAACCTGGTAAATTAGCCTTTTTAGCTTGCTCCTTAATCGCTTTCTCTACGTTTGGAGTATAATCTTCAGGGGCTAAAGTAATTTTAACTAAAGCATTTAAATCGTCAATTTTTTCCTGTACGATATTCATTTTTTATAATTGAGTGTGAGTATTGAGACACGAGTATGAGATTTCTAACCGCAAACCATTCTCAAGTTATTTTATTTATTAAAATTGCCTTTTAAAATAAAACCGTCCCAATTTGCATTGGAACGGTCAATCGTTAGTGCGGAAGAAGGGACTCGAACCCCCACGCCGTGAAGCGCCAGATCCTAAGTCTGGTGCGGCTACCAATTACGCCACTTCCGCAGTTAGGATTTATTTAGGACTGCAAAAATAGAAATTACATTGATTATTTCATAACAATTGCGAAAAAAATTTCCATTTTATTTTCCAATATACCCTAAGCCATTCATATTCAACTAAATTAAAATCACTAATATCCCGCTCCGCTAATGGTCAAGCTTTCTGCTCCTGCTGCTACCTGTGCTTTCGATGCGTTTACATCGAAATATTTAACCGCCGGACACATCATTTCCGTATAGCGTGTTTTCTTAAAAGGCACCGCTGTTAGCTTTCCATCCACCATTCTATACAAGTTCGTTGCTTTCCATTCGGCGTTAAGCACTTTAGTTTTGGTAGCTTGTACAGGCTTGCCTTCATTACCCACCTGGTCAATGGCATTTACACGTTTAAACTCGCCCACATCTTTTAGCAAATAACCATCGCAATCAAATTCCCTTTCAAATTTCTTGCCCGCACCCTCCACTACAAATCGTACTTTTTTGTCTGCCACTAAAACTAGCGACATTTTGATCTCCTCTCCAGGATACCAATAGTAAGCTTTCTCTGCAGGAGCATTTTCAAAAACAGCTAGCTGTCCGCTTTCATGTCCTGTACGTCTTAAAAATGGCCTAAAAGCTTTACGTTCTTTCGAAACCTGCCCGTTCTCTTCCTTAATCACTTCCCAAGCCATTCCTATGTCCGTTTCTTGGTTGCCCATACTACCACCCAAATAAATAGATGGATTATCTAAATACTGTCCAGGCTTTTTAACATGCGCCCGCTGTTGGTCAAATTCGATACGAGGCAGTACCACCGTGCCCTCAATACCACGCCAATAATCATGACTCGAAACCAGTTTACGATAGTAAGCACCCTCAAAACAAGGCTTTTGCGCTACAGGCAATATTTCATTGGCAACACTCACATCAGCCACTTCATTAAGCTTGGCTGTTTTACTTACGCCACAAGCCAGCAAGCTCATGCTCAACAAAGAAAATCCAACATTTAAAACACGCATAATTCAAAAATTTAAAAACTAAATTATAATTTTTAAATTATTTTAAAAATAGATTCCGAAAGTTATTCGCTAAGTATTTGATTTTGAAAATTAAAGAAATATTGCACCGCCTTCACCAAACGGCTTCCATACCACGAAAACATCTCTCCATCAACCAAAATCACTTTAGCTTGGGGCAAAACCTGTTGAAGCTCTTCGATGTGTTTTTCTTTAAATGGATACGGTTCTGAAGACAGGAAAACAAATTGCGGCTCAAGCGCTATCAGTTCCGAAATGCTAATTTCTGGATACCTATCTGCCTTCACCACGTTGCGCAATCCAATTTTCCTTAAAATATCATCAATAAAAGTATTTCTTCCAGCAAACATGTAAGGGTCTTTCCAAATCACATAAGCCGCCGTTTGGTCAATCCCTTTGCTCAATGCCAACGTCTGCAAATCGCTAAAACCAGCATTAATCAAATGATTCAAATAGGCCGCTTCGGGCTGTCTGTCTACCAAAGCTCCAATATCGCTAATGGTCTGCATGGCATCTTCCAAATTATAAATATCGCTCATCCAAACGGGGAACTCCTGTTGCAACAGCTCAATATCAGCCCTGCTATTTTCCTCTTTGTTGCCAATAATCAAATCTGGTTGCAGCTCCCTAATCACCTCAATCCTCAACTTTTTGGTTCCCCCAACCTTCTGTTTAGCCGCAAACCGCTCTATCGGATGAATGCAAAACTTCGTCAGCCCAACAATTTGCTCACTCAAACCCAACTCAAATAACAGCTCCGTTTGCGAAGGCACTACCGAAACAATCCGCTTAGGCGGCCAATTAATGGTCATCTCATTGCCAAGCTGATCTGTAAAAGTCTTTTGCATCTAACAAAGATAGGCTATTCCCAAAAAGATTTGAAAGCGAAAGCCAGTATAGCTATCAGTAACCAGCCCTGCTATCCAGTACAACCAATTTGAAATTGGTTTCCCTTTCTATCAGGCTTATTTAACAACGTTACTTCAAAAAATGTAATATCAATCTCAAAAGACACTGCTTTTTGACATCCGAACAAACAAAAACCGCTTTTATACCTTTTTATACATAAGATACTTTAGAGATTAGCATGAGCAAAACAATTATTATTTCGAACAGACTACCCGTAAAAATCACCAAAAACAACGGAAAATACAGCTTACAAAGCAGCGAAGGCGGCTTAGCCACTGGATTGGGCGATGCCTATAAAAACGGCAATATGCTTTGGGTAGGCTGGCCTGGTATCGACATTCCGCCGCAAGACCAGCCACAAATCAAGGAAAGATTAGCCAAAATGAATTTGGTTCCAGTATTCCTCACCCAAGAAGAAATCAACCTCTTTTACGAGGGATTTTCTAACGAAGTGTTATGGCCCGTGTTTCACTACTTGGTAACCTATGCCCGTTTTGAGCAGGTGTATTGGGACAGTTATGTTTCGGTAAACGAAAAGTTTGCAGAAGCTACACAAAGTGTATTTACCGAAGGCAATAAAATCTGGATACAGGATTATCAGTTGTTGTGCTTACCATCAATGTTGAGAAGCCGACTTACCGATACCACGATAGGTTTTTTCCAACACATCCCCTTCCCCTCCTTCGAAATTTTCAGACTTATCCCATGGCGTGATAAATTGATTGAAGGCATGTTAGGTGCCGACTTGATTGGTTTTCATACCTACGACGATGTGAGACATTTTTTAAGCACCGCCTCTCGTTTAACACCTGTTACCTTCTCTTCAAACATCATTTCTCTCAATAACAGGCAAATAATTGTAGAACCATTTCCCATGGGCATTGATTTCGACAAGTTTGAGAAATTACCATTACAACGACAAGTAATAGCCGAAATAGACAATCTTCAAACGGAAAAACAAGGGCGAATGATACTGACTATTGACCGTCTCGATTACAGCAAAGGAATTTTGGAACGCATTAGGGCATTTGAGCTACTACTACAACTTCACCCAAAATTTATTGGTGAAATTACCTTGTTTATGATTGTAGTTCCCTCAAGGGATACCGTTGCACAATACAAAGAACTCAAAGAAAAAATCGACCAGTTGGTGGGCAATATCAACGCAAAGTACCGTACCCTCGACTGGGTGCCTATCAGTTATTTTTATCGTTCCTTCGCTATTCAAAGCCTATCTGCACTTTACAGCGCCGCTGATATTTGCCTAGTGACGCCAATGCGAGACGGCATGAACCTAGTGAGCAAGGAGTATGTAGCCAGCCGACGAGACGAAACAGGCGTATTGATTTTGAGTGAAATGGCTGGGGCTTCAAAAGAATTAAATGATGCCCTCATTGTAAACCCCAACAACATTGGTGACATTATGAACGCCATTGTAACCGCTTTACAAATGCCCCTAGAAGAGCAAAAAAGACGTATGCAGAGTATGCGGGCCTTGGTGAAGAAATTTAACGTGAACCGTTGGGTAAACAATTTTTTAAGCCGTATGGACGACGCCAAGCTCTTGGAACATTCCTTACGTACCAAACATGCTGTCAACAAAGTGAGCCAAGGGATTATCAGTAGGTATGCTGCCACTCAAAAACGCATTATCTTTTTAGACTACGATGGTACTTTGGTAGGTTTTAAAGCGAATATTGATGAAGCTAGTCCTGATAAGGAGTTACTGACTTTATTGGAAAACTTTGCCAAAGACCCTGCCAACACAGTAGTGGTCATCAGCGGACGCAACCATAAAACACTGGAACAATGGTTTGGACATTTGAACATCAGCATCATTGCCGAACATGGCGCTTGGCAAAAACGACAACATGACAACTGGCATGCACTACCTTTGCTTAACGATCAATGGAAGTCTGAAATCAGAAGTATTTTAGAGACCTACACCGACAGAACGCCTGGAGCCTTTATTGAAGAAAAAAGCTTTTCGCTCGTTTGGCATTACCGTAAAACCGAACAAGGCCTTGGAGAGCTGAGGGCTAACGAAATCATTAATAATTTAAGAGTAATGGCCGCCGATAAAGGTTTGCAAATTATGCCTGGCAATAAAGTGATTGAATTTAGGAATATGGAGGTAAACAAGGGCAAGGCCGCATTAAATTGGCTACATGAAACTGAACATGATTTTATTTTAGCCATGGGCGATGACCATACCGATGAGGATATTTTTAAAGCAATGCCCAACAATGCCATTACGATAAAAGTAGGCAGCGAAGTTTCGGAGGCTAAGTTCTATTTAAACGATCACCATGAAGTAAGAGATTTACTTCAATCGATATTAACAGAAACAAAAATTGTATTAAAAAACATATCAGCATAAACGCTCCGTCATTTCGACCGCAACGTAGTCCCGAATGTTCGGGAGAGAAATCTTTGAACTGTATAGAAAAACACAATTAAAATACAATTCACTAAAGTAAAAAGGCATAACTCGATTGATTTTCAATTCTCATTCGTTAGAAATCATGTATCTAAATTAACCGCAAAGAATTCAAAAGCATTCGCAAAGTGACGCAAAGAAAGCACTTATTTAAAACCTTTGCGCTCTTCGCGTTACTCTCATTTTTCCTTTGCGGTTAATTCCTAATATAGTTAACTAACAACAATACAACCTTAAAAGATTTAACTCTGTTGACTTTCAGTTCTAGACACGCTCGAAATGGCAGTAAGATTATCGGTCATATTAACAAACCAAAATCTTTGCGTTCTTAGCGTTACTCTCATTTTTCCTTTGCGGTTAATAAAAACTCCTAACTTAACAACAACGAATCCCAAAGCACTCACAACGTAACACCAAGAAAGCATCAACCTAAAATCTTTGCGTTCTTAGCGTAACTCTTACTTTTCCTTTGCGGTTAAAAATAAATTCAACCCTACTACAAAAACACGGGTCTATCCAACTTCTTCGCAATACGATACGCGGCATTCATTAACCCTACATGGCTGTAAGCTTGCGGAAAATTACCCCACTGACTACCTGTTTTCGCATCCACATCTTCACTGAACAACAACAAATGATTACTAAAGGAAATGATATTTTCAAACGCATGAATCGCTTCATCAAGCCTTCCTACACAAGCCAAGGCTTCCACATACCAAAAAGCACAAATAAGGAAAGTTGTCTTCGGCTTGCCAAAATCATCCGCATGCAGATAACGGTAAAAC
>NZ_JAELTX010000914.1 GCF_016429065.1 Pedobacter sp. ASV17 | reverse complement strand
CTTCTCGCAACAGCACAGGTGTACTTTCAACCTTTGCTGGCGCAGGCGCAGCACTTGCGCTACTACCGCCGCCGCTCATTCCCGACATGCCATCGCCACCTCCACTGCTACTTGGCGCCATTGAAGCTGTCTCTTATACACATCTGACGCTGCCGACGACTGAGCCGGTGTGTAGATCTCGGTGGTGGGCGGGGGATTAAAAAGGGGGGGGGGGGGGGGGGGGGGGGGGGGGGGGGGGGGGGGGGGGGGGGGGGGGGGGGGGGGGGGGGGGGGGGGGGGGGGGGGGGGGGGGGGGGGGGGGGGGGGGGGGGGGGGGGGGG
>NZ_JAELTX010000913.1 GCF_016429065.1 Pedobacter sp. ASV17 | reverse complement strand
CTTCGATTTCCTTTTCGGTACGTAGCAATGTAAACAGGCTGTCATAATCGACCTGCATTAATTCAATGACGTGTGGAAGCGTACAAAATTCGCCATCGGTATACTTTCTAAGGTACCATATAATGGCTGTCTCTTATACACATCTGACGCTGCCGACGACTGAGCCGGTGTGTAGATCTCGGTGGTGGGCGGAGGATTAAAAAGGGGGGGGGGGGGGGGGGGGGGGGGGGGGGGGGGGGGGGGGGGGGGGGGGGGGGGGGGGGGGGGGGGGGGGGGGGGGGGGGGGGGGGGGGGGGGGGGGGGGGGGGGGGGGGGGGGGG
>NZ_JAELTX010000912.1 GCF_016429065.1 Pedobacter sp. ASV17 | reverse complement strand
CTGGCTTAACCTCTAAATTATTTACTCTGAAATTAGCGTTGACACAATCCTGAAGGAATTTTTCAGCGTCTTCGGCCTTTTCAAATCGCTGTGGCAACTCTGCCTTTACAATTTCCTTTCCTTTACCCTGTCTCTTATACACATCTCCGAGCCCACGAGACGAATTACAAGATCTCGTATGCCGTCTTCTGCGTGAAAGGGGGGGGGGGGGGGGGGGGGGGGGGGGGGGGGGGGGGGGGGGGGGGGGGGGGGGGGGGGGGGGGGGGGGGGGGGGGGGGGGGGGGGGGGGGGGGGGGGGGGGGGGGGGGGGGGGGGGGGGG
>NZ_JAELTX010000911.1 GCF_016429065.1 Pedobacter sp. ASV17 | reverse complement strand
CCCCCCCCCCCCCCCCCCCCCCCCCCCCCCCCCCCCCCCCCCCCCCCCCCCCCCCCCCCCCCCCCCCCCCCCCCCCCCCCCCCCCCCCCCCCCCCCCCCCCCCCCCCCCCCCCCCCCCCTCTTTTCACGCAGAAGACGGCATACGAGATCTTGTAATTCGTCTCGTGGGCTCGGAGATGTGTATAAGAGACAGCCCATAAATATACCTTCTTTGTAACTCACCTTTTTGCTATTAGCCTCGTCGTAATAATAGTTAAAAGCGGGGTTATCTTCCCATTTTTTCTCAAAACTGATCGGAAGTTTACCACTTGGATTGGTTT
>NZ_JAELTX010000108.1 GCF_016429065.1 Pedobacter sp. ASV17 | reverse complement strand
ACCCACCCCGAGCATGTGGGCAAAGGTTATGCAAAACAGTTAGTGGCTTTTGTGGCCAGCCAAATAGCCGAAGAAGGCAAACTGCCCTTTTTACACGTGGCAGAAAAAAATGTGGGCGCTATTGGACTTTATGAAAAGCTAGGTTTTGTTACGAGAAGAAAAATAAGCTTTTGGAATTATGGCCACAAATAAAAAGCCCCATGGAAAATCCACAGGGCTCTGGTAATTCAGTCAACTATAATGAAGAAGTCAATAATTTTCCATTTTTATCTATTACTAATCTTACAGGCACGCCAATATCTGTCACGGGAATGGAGATAGAATAACCAATATTAATTTCTTTCTTTTCTTGATCAAAACTTATGTTTGGGTATAATAAGCACCCATACTTTTGTAATTGTGGAGAAAGTTGACCAATAAAAGTTCCTTTTCCGACAATTTGATTCAACAAAGTGTCTCCAGCTTTGCAAAGCACCATTTGAGAAGTGAAATTGTGCGTGGTAAAAGGCTTAACCCTAGTGTCGTAAATATATTGTTTCGGGATATGTATCCCATTATCTTTCAAACAATAATACTTCAAGAACAACTTCATCCCTCCCTCAAAAGTCGTATCAACAACTTTAACCTTATCATAAGAGGACAGTAGATTTTTCATTTCCTCCATATATGAAGGAGTTTCTTGCTCCTCATCGGGACGATTCCCTAGTGCCATTTGTTTCTTTATCGAATCACGATATTCTTTTTCCGATACGACAGCCTTGTTCTCTTCCGTCTGTTCTTCCCTTGACTCGGCATGATGACAACCAAAAAACAACAAAGACAAAACCAATAGCTTAATTAAGTGCTCTAAATTTCTCATGTATAAAATTAACTTCTACTTATTTATAGATTTAAATGAAGCGACACGCCTGCCACATGTCGGGCGAAATTTGTGTAGCAAAACTTGCTCTTTTGGTAAATTCATCGCCGGCGTACTCTTGGTGAATATCAGCACCTGCATCGATAAGCATTTTGAAAACACTTCTCAATTGTTTTAACAAAACCTCATTGTTGAAATCCTCTGGATCACGAACCATTTGTGCGGCATCCATAAATGCACGGTTTAAACAATTGTTCCCATAACTGTCAATCGCATTCGGATTGGCTTTGCGATCCAACATCAGTTTTAACAAGGAAAGTCCTTTTTCAAATCTCGTTTGATCTTTTTGTAGCTTGACACAGTTAAACACGGTGGCCCTTAAACAATCATGCAATGCTGGAGCTCTCCACTGGTTGATTGAGGAAGTTTCAATAAAATTAACGTCAGCACCCTGCGCAATTAAAAATTCAGCAATTTCGAAATTACCTGTTCTAAACGCTACCTGCAATCCACTTTGACCATCATCCATTTTTGGAGGTGCAAAATTGCAGACGGTCAAATACTTCGCGTTAGCACCTACTAATTCTTTTACTTTTTGTAGATCAGCATTTCTAATGGCTTGGAAAAATGCTTTGATCTCTTTCTTATTCATATCAATAAAATATCGAGGAAATTAACACATAACTTTCAAATTTACAACCAAGTAAAGTATACATGTGCGTTTATCGACACAGATATTCCCTACATCAATATTTTTTCTTATCATGCTAAAAACCCTGTACCAGTTTAACCCAAAAACTGATAGATTTACTGTAGAATTTTGATGTTCAAGCCCAAAATAATGAGTGACTACAAAGACACCAAGCGACTTTCGCGACTAACCTCAATATTAACACAACTGCAAACCAAACGGCTCATTACTGCTTCGGAACTTGCCAATAAGTTTTCCGTAAGCCACAGAACCATTTACAGAGACATTAAAGCATTGGAACAGGCGGGAGTTCCTATTTTAACAGAAAATGGCAAAGGCTATACTTTAATGGAGGGCTACAGAGTTCCACCAGTAATGTTTACCGAAAGTGAAGCAAACGCATTAATTACGGCAGAAAAAATAATATTAAAAAATAAAGATGCTTCGTTGGTAAAAGAATACACTGAAGCAATCAATAAAATAAAATCCGTCTTACGCTACAACACCAAAGAAAAAACCAACCTGCTTTCAGAGCGTCTTGTATTCAGACACAACAACGACAACCAACGAACCAGCAATTATCTTTCGACACTACAATTAGCCTTAACCAATTTCAATCTTATTAAAATAAAATACCATTCGCCAGAAACCAACCAAACTACAGACAGAATTATTGAACCCTTTGCCATTTACAGCACCCAAGATAATTGGTTACTCATCGCTTTTTGCCGATTACGAAAAGACTTTAGGGCTTTCCGTCTCGACAGAATACAAAACCAACAAACACTGCCCGAACAGTTTGAGCCTCATCAAATGACCTTACAACAGTACTTCGAAATCTGTAAAGCAAAAAGTTCTCTTAACCCTTGACATAAGGTTGTCTCAACCCCATTTTAGTTTTGCCTTTCATCAAAAACATGACAAAAATGAATAGCATAAAAATTGAGCCTTTTAACATTATCGGCATTTCAGTTAGAACTACAAATGAAAATGGCAAGGCAGCAAATGAAATTGCTGGTTTATGGGAAAAATGGATGAATGAAGAAATTGCCGAATCCATCCCAAACAAGGTTGACGGCACAATATACTCCTTATATACCGATTATGAAGCTGACCACACCAAGCCGTACACCGCAGTATTGGGCTGCAAAGTAGAAAACCTCAACCACGTCCCCAACGGAATGATAGGCCGAACTTTTGATGGCGGACATTACGTAAAATTATCTGCCAAAGGAAACTTAATG
Source organism: Pedobacter sp. ASV17 (assembly GCF_016429065.1). GTDB lineage: Bacteria > Bacteroidota > Bacteroidia > Sphingobacteriales > Sphingobacteriaceae > Pedobacter. Next base: position 16,262 of record NZ_JAELTX010000108.1, on the reverse strand, counting down.
GAAGGGCTAATTGTACGCAAATGGATTGAAATTTGGGCAATGGATCTCAATAGGGCATTCTCTACGGACTTTGAAGTTTTTGGAGAAAAGGCCCAAAACCCGACAGATGCTGAAGTCGATTTTTTAATTGCCGTAAAATAAGAACCGATGCTGGACAAACTTCAAAACTATTACCTCAACCAAAAGGAACCCAATAAAAGCTGCCTGCTTGCGTTGCGAAGTATTATTCTTGACCAAGACACCGATATTACGGAAACACAGAAGTGGGGAATGCCCTGCTTCTGCTATCAAAAGAAAATGTTTTGCTATTTATGGACAGACAAAAAAACTGACGAGCCTTACATCCTTATGGTAGAGGGGCAACGCCTAGACCATCCCAAATTAGAAACAGGTGATCGTTCCCGAATGAAAATTTTTAGGATTAACCCAACTGATGACCTACCTATAGAAGCCATAATGGAGATTTTAAAGCAGGCATTAGACCTTTACAGAACAGGGGTTATAAAAACAAAGTAGCAATTTCTATTTCCCCTTACCAATGGCAGGAAGAATGTATTTTAACAGCATTTCGAAGGGAAGCTTGCCTCTCCAATTGCCATAGTTACTGCCTGTAAATACCACCGTAAGATCATACGCTGGCAGGAACATCATATATTGTCCGCCATTTCCAGAGGCAAACAACACTTCGGTGTGAATGTCTTGGTATTTCAATTGCTCTTTATACCAAAAGAACCCATAGCGTGCACTTTCATATTTGGCATTGGGCATTCGGGAGTATCGTACAAAGGAAGCGTCTATCACAATATGGCAATCTGTAGATTTTTGGATCCAATTGGCGCTGATCACCTGCTTGCCCTGCCAGCTGCCTTTGTTTTTCACCAAGTTGATAATTTTGAGCATATCCATGGGTTTCATGTAAAAGGAACCTGCGGTCATTCCTTGACCTTTTGGCGATACCGTCCATTTATAATCTTCAATGCCCAAAGGTTGAAAGAGGTATTTTTTGGCAAATTCCATTACACTCATGCCACTTGCCCTGGCAATGATCTCCCCTATTAACATCGGTTCGTTAGAATTGTAAGACCAATTGAGCCCTGGCGTTCTAATCAAGTCTACAGCCAAACAAAATGCCACCCAGTCTTCGGTTCTCGACATCGCATCTTCACAATCGGGACCTATATCATAAAATTCCTCACAGTTTAAACCCGAACGCATTTCCAATAAATTTTGTACCGTGATCTTGCGTTTACCAGTATGTTTCAATTCTGGAAAGAAATGGGCCAAGCTGTCGTTAAGGGTAATGATTTTTTGATCGATAGCTATCCCCGCCAATAAGCTAGTGATAGATTTAAAGGCAGAACGGGTATCGTGTTTGGCGGCTTTCCCAAATCCGTTGAAATAAGATTCCATGATGATTTCGTTCCCCTGCTGAACAATGATCCCATCAATTTTGGGATAGCTTTGATCGGCTATTTTTCGCTTGAGCTCTTCTATTGGGCCTTGATTCGCCTGCTGTGCTGAACAATTGGCAAACATTAACATCAGCACAACAAAAAAGATAGGTTTCATTTATAAATCACTCTTAATTAACCGTATAGTTTATACAAGTATAATGATTCCCTATCTTTATATTACATCAATCTATCCACCTATGTTTAATATTTCTTACAGAATACTATTAGTATTTCTTTTTTTGTCTAATTACTGTTTGGGCCAAACACTTGATAGCCGCCCTCATTTACAATCTGAAATTGATTCTCTTTTCGAAATCTTAAAAAAGTCCTTGCCTAATCATGCGGAAGTTTCTGCAGCAATCATCAAAAATGGAACGGTAACCTTTTTAGGGTTCAAGAAAGAAAAGAAAAAGTGGCTAGCGGTAGATAATCGTGAAGCAGTGTTTGAAATAGGCTCCATCACCAAAGTATTTACCTCCACTTTGCTCGCCCATGCGGTGCTCAATAAGGTAGTAGCATTAGATAGTCCCATTACATCCATTTCGCCCGTCCCCATAAAAGGAGCAGAAAAGGATGGGAAACTCATCACAATCGTTTCATTATCGAACCATACCTCTGGGCTACCGAGATTACAGGGTAGCATCATCCGTTCAATAGTCATTAATGGACTGATTGCCAATTATTTGTGGCCATACCTCAAAAAACACGGAAATCCTTATTATGATTATAGCAAGAAAAAATTCAACAAATACCTCTGTAACGGCGTAAAGTTAAAAACCACTCCCGGCACCATCTTTAATTATTCAAATTTGGGAGTAGCACTATTGGGCCATATTTTAATAGAAAAGCTGCAAATTGGCTATGAAGCCCTATTAAAACAACAAATCTTTATTCCCTATGATATGCCATCATCTACCACCATCCGAGAGGACGTTGCGAATCGATTGGTTCAAGCAAGAAATAGCGCTGGGAGAAAGGTAAAAAATTGGGATTTAGGTGCAATGGAAGCAGCAGGGGCAGTGCTCTCTACTACCAACGACCTCGCCAAGTTTGCGCTAGCCAACTTCAAACCCGACAGCGCACTTGACTTGCAAAGGAAGCTTACTTTTACTCGTGGCAAAACAAATGTAGCGCTCGGCTGGTTCATCAAGTCCTACGCAAACGGCAATCCATACTTTTGGCACAATGGAGCAACTGGAGGCTATTCGTCATCAATGGCCATTGACCCAAACCTTGGCAATGCGGTGATTCTCCTCACGAACGTAAGCGGAAAGAATAACCTATTGGATTTGACTTGCGCCAAATTGATGGAAAGTTTACAGGTTGGGATTTGATGGAAAAAACAATTCTCTATTTCCCAATCTAAGGGCAGAAGGATTTATTTACAAGCATATTGATTGGGATTATCTCAAAAACAAAAAAGCCCATAGCCGTGGCTATGGGCGAGCGTATAAAATTGAAATCTAATCTTTCACAACAACCACTTCACTAAAAGTAGTCGCACCATTCCTGTCTACCTGTGCCAATCGGATATAGGCAGGACTGCTCTTACTTTCGTTTAGTTCCCTATCCAAAAGACGGTCGTTTTCTTTTGCACACGAAACTAGCGCAGACACCGCCAACACGATGACAAATAACTTCATCCATCGGCTTTTGGTTGCAGGCAATAACAATAGGCCCAGGAAACCCAATCCAGCTAAAACCGTTCCGCCCCATTGCATTCCAAAACTGTAATTTAATGTCGTGGCCGAGCTCCCTCCTTCCGCCTTGGATACTACTGTTCCAAGGTTGGTCCAATTGGTGCCATCTTTGGAACCTTGGATGATAAATTTCTCATTATTGAGCTCACTATGGGTAGTCCAATCTACTTGCAAACGTCCAGAGCTTAATTTTGCCGAAACTGCTCCAAAGCCAACAGGAAGTGTATTCGCAGAAATATTGGAAATAGTCATATTCTTGAAACCCAACACCTCTGTGTATTCATCTTCAGCGATATAGGAAAGTTCGATTCTAGCCACCCCACTATACCCAACAGTAGGCCATGCCGTGGTAAAAGGAATATCCTTTAATCTAACAATTGCATTGAGGCCGATCTCTACCGTCGAAGCAATTTGGTGGCTGGCAATCACACTGCCACTTTCATTTTTCAAAGTAATAACAAATTTGGTATAAGGCCATTTTTTATAATAACTTCCAGCAAAAGAATAAAGCTCCATATCTTTCAGCGTAAAGCGCCTGCAGACACTTCCGCCTTCGGCCTTGATCACCAAATTGGCTTGCTCTCCCTTGCTGGGAGCTCTAAAATTATAATACAAACTATTGTCACGCGAATCGATTGCGGCTATGTTACTAATCGCAAACTTATCTCCCTGCTTCTTAAAGCCCGCTCCACCCGAATCGTTTGCGCCCAAATTACCGAAATGATAGGTGCCATCGGCTGTACCGTTCTGCCCAAAAGCCCATAGGGAAAAGCAACACAGAGCAAAAACTGCCAAAAATTTTAATTTTCTCATATATGATATTTAGTTTAAAGTGGTTTTAAATTTTAAACGTTATCCATAAGCAATTCGATTACAAATATATACAATGTCACTAATAGGTGACACTAAACTCAATTTTTATTTCCGCATGCAAAAACTAAATTGCGCCATGAAAAAGACCGAAATGTCATCTACAGCCCCAACGAAGGAAAAGAATAAGGAAAAAAGTAAGCAACAAATATTAGATGCAGTAGGTAAACTACTGGTTGAAAAAGGATATGCTGCGCTAAAGGTGAATGATATTGCCACCACAGCAAAGCTGGATAAAAAGCTTATCTATCGTTATTTTGGTAGTACAGAGCAACTGCTGGATGAGTTTGTAAAATCAAGGGATTTTTGGAGCAATGTAAATGATGAAAGAGCACCGCAGCCCATCAACGATGGGGGTAAGGCTTTTACCAAGGCAATGTTCCATGAGCAGTTCGACACCATTTTCGAAAACAAGGAATTTCAACATGTCCTACTTTGGCGCTTATCACAACAACGCCAATCGTTACAAAAACTCGTAGAACAGCAAGAAGCTAGTGGGGAACTACTGTTTGAACATATTATCCAGCCACAGTTCAAAGAAAACACCCCTACCTTCCGAGCGATCTCTGCGATAATTATCTCGGGATTATATTATCTTGATATGAGTACAGCGCACAATAGTAGTATTTTCTGTGGTCTAGACATGGCGAGTACCGAAGGCCGGAATGAGGTAAAAAAGGCGATTGATTTTCTGGTTGAACAGACTTACCAGCATTTATAAAATAATCTTACCACCATCTTTTATAAACAAAAAAGGCTTTTAAACAAAAAAAGTCCCGCACTTGCGGGACTTTCATTTTATTGGTCGGGGTGGCAGGATTCGAACCTACGACCTCCACATCCCAAATGTGGCGCGATACCGGGCTACGCTACACCCCGATGGTGGTATCACCTTTTTTCTTATCATTTAACCCGAGGATTTCCTGATGAGGTTGCAAAGATAAACATTTTAAGACACGATGCAAACCATTTTAAAAAATGTTTTAATTATCTCAGCAAAAAATTAAAATTAAGCTTCTGCTGCCTGTTTTGCTTTGATCCAATACAACAGCTCATTGATGAAAACGCCTGCTTTCTTATCCATCGCTTCCGCATCAGCAGGTACGCCTTCTTCATTAAAAGTTTTATCAATAGTAGGTACAGGGAACATTGCTGGAACCGTTAAAGCGCCTATTTTCCACAAACTGAATTGCAGTGAAGTAATCACCTGCGAGCCGCCAAAAGCTCCTGCAGAAACTGTGGCAATAGCTACAGGCTTGCGTTTCCACTCAGCGTATAGCAAATCAATCACGTTCTTTAAGCTTGCAGGATAACCGCCATTATACTCTGGAGTCACAATAATTACCCCTGTGGCTTCTTCAATCTGCTTGGCAAACGACAACATCTGTTCCGTAGGGTTTTCAATAAAGCGTAATCTTTCCTCAAAAAGCGGGAAATCATAAGCATCCAAATCTAGGATGGTCACTTCACCCAGTTGTCTCTCCTCTAAATAACGTTTAAAGTACAAAGCAACACTATGGCTTTTACGGCCTCTTCTAACACTTGCGGAGATAATAGCAATTTTCGACATTTGAATTTGAATTAACAGTTGACAGCTAATTTAACCAAATATCCCGTGGGTTGTTTGATAAAATTACTCCCACTTAAAAGTTTTTACCGCTACCGCATAAATCCCGATGCCCCAAAGCAACATGATTAAAATTTGCTGTTTCACATCCCAAAGATTAGCCCCTTCAAAAGCCACCTTACGCATGGCATCGTTCAAATAAGTTAAAGGCAAGGCTCTACTAATGGGTTGCAACCAAGCTGGAAATGCATTGATGGAAAAGAAAGTACCCGACAATAAAAACTGCGGCAAGGTAATGATGTTGGAAATAGGCGGAATGGTACTTTCGCTTTTAGCCAAGCCAGATACCACAAAACCGAAACCCATAAAAACAATTACCCCAATAGTAGCCAGCACCAACATGTTCAATACCGTAAGCGCCCCATTAATCAAGGTAAATTGGAAACAGAAATGCCCGATCAAGATAATGAACAACGCACCCAATAAAGCAAAGCCAATACGAGCAATCGCTTCGCCCAAAACAATGCTCGAGCGTCTAACAGGTGTGGCAAAAAAACGCTTGATCACCAAGTTTTGTCTCAAAGCAAAAAAGATGAAAGCTGTACCGAATACCCCTGTACTTAGTAGCGAAAAGCCTAACTGCCCAGGTAAAATAAAATCAATGGTGCGGTGTAAACGGCCAGTAACCGTAGTGGCCCTAATTTCCGTAACGGCTGGTTTTTGGTTTACCGTGTTTAATTGGTGGGCAATATCATTCAGTACTGATTTCAGCACATTACCATTAGTTAATGAAGCCGAAGTGTATTTCACATTGGTAAAATAAGCAGGCAAACCGTTAGGGTTTTTCTCTACGCTAATCAGCGCATCATAAGCCCCCTTCTCCAAGCTTTTATCAATATTTTCCTGCGTATCGTTTTTGGTTAGGCGAATCACGCTTGTTTTTTCCAAGGCGATAATCACTGGATTATTCAAATCAGATCCAGGCGCTACCGCTACGTCCAACTTTATGCCGCCACCGCCAATAAAGCCAAATACGATAATGAATATCAAAGGAAAAGCGAGTGTAAATATCACCGCTGAAGGGCTACGCGTAATAGACCTGAAACTTGCTTTGGCCAAAGCCAAGGTAGCTTTTGTATGATTGTAACCCCCAGCCCCTGAAGGAGAGTCTAATTTTTTATCTTCCATATTATTCTTCATGATTATAAGTTTGTATACTAAAAGTTCCCTTTTAGGGGATTTAGGGGTTTACTCTCTCCACTCCTTGCCCGTAAGGCTAATGAAAACATCTTCCAAATTTGCAGCTTTCACCTCTTTTTTACGTTCAAAACCGCTGGCAATTAAATTATCAATCAGTTTATCAGGCGTATCCAAGGCAATAATTTTTCCTGCCTCCACAAAGGCCACCCTATCGCACAACTGCTCGGCCTCATCCATATAATGCGTGGTTAGCACTACCGTAGTACCGCTGTTACGGATTTCACTAATCAAGTCCCATAAATTTCTACGGGCCTGTGGATCCAATCCTGTAGTAGGTTCATCCAAAAAGATAATCTTTGGCGAATTGATGAGTGTAGTAGCAATAGAAAAACGCTGTTTCTGTCCACCAGAAAGCTCTTTATATTTCGCTTTGGCTTTGTCCTGCAAGTTCACTTTGGCCAACATCTCCATTGGGCTAATGTTCGTGCCATACAAACCTGCAAAAAGTTCCAACAGCTCTACCAAATTCAAGTTAGGATAATAACCTGCGGCCTGCAATTGCACGCCTATAATTTGCTTAATGGCACTGGCATTCGTATCAATGTTCAAACCATCAACGGTAACCTCACCACTGGTTTTACTGCGCAAAGTCTCTATAATTTCCAGGGTAGTAGTTTTACCAGCTCCATTAGGACCTAGCAAACCAAATATTTCGTTTTCATAAACTTCAAACGAAAGCCCTTGCACCGCTTTGAAGTCGTCGTAATGCTTTACTAAATTGCTTACGCTAATAATTGCTTTTCTGTCTGTCATCAGTATAAAAGTAAGAAGCTTGCGCTAAACGCTAAATGTTTTTCCGCTAATTGGAATAATTATGAGGATGAAATGATGAATTAACTCGGTGATTGGTTGGTTAGTTGTTTGGGGAACGCCTTCAAACTAAAAAGGATGCTTGCTCCAACAAACATCCTCTTATTATTGATATGGTAAAGACCTTATACCTTCGGTCTTCTACCCTTTAACCTCTTATTACCAAACTAAATCGCCCTTGATCATGCTTAAAAAGTCATCAAAAAGGTAACGAGAATCGTGTGGACCTGGTGAACTCTCTGGGTGGTACTGTACTGAAAAAGCTCTTTTGCCTTTCACGCGGATACCTTCAATCGAATCATCGTTCAAGTTAATGTGGGTAATCTCCACTTTGTCCGATTGTTTAACCTCTTCAGGGATTACACCAAAACCGTGGTTTTGAGAAGTCACCTCGCAGTGGTTTTTAATAATATTTTTTACCGGGTGATTTAAACCACGGTGACCGTTAAACATTTTCATGGTCCCAATACCGTTAGCTTCCGCCAATAGTTGGTGGCCTAAACAAATTCCGAATAATGGTTTGTCCGCAGCCAAAATCGCTTTCACGGTTTCAATCGCATAAGGCATTGCACTAGGGTCGCCAGGGCCATTAGAGATAAAATAACCATCAGCACCCCAAGTATTCATTTCTTCGAAAGTAGTTTTAGCAGGGAATACCTTTACATAAATATCTCTGTCATCAAAATTGCGAAGGATGTTCTTTTTAATACCTAAGTCCAAAGCAGCCACTTTAACTGGTGCTTCAGGATTACCATAGTAGTAAGCCTCTTTGGTAGAAACTACCGACGAAAGCTCCAAACCATCCATTGGTGGCACCTCTTCCAATTTCTTTCTCAATTCCTGCAAGTCTGTAATTTCCGAAGAGATGATGGCATTCATTGCTCCTTTGTTACGGATGTGACGCACTAAAGCACGTGTATCGATATCAGAAATACCAACAATGTTTTCACTCTCGAAACTATCTTGGATTGATTCCGAAGCTTGCTTTCTTGAATAGTTGATGTTGTAATTTTTGCAGACCAAACCCGCAATTTTAATTCCGTCAGATTCTACCTCGTCGCGGTGCATACCGTAATTACCAATATGTGCATTGGTAGTCACCATAATTTGCCCGAAATAAGAAGGATCCGTAAAAACTTCCTGATAACCTGTCATACCTGTGTTGAAGCAGATCTCACCAGTAGTAGTTCCTATTTTTCCAGCAGCCTTGCCATAAAATACGGTGCCATCGGCCAATAACAAAATCGCTGGTAACTTAGTGTAGTTAGTCATTTAAATTACAATAAAAATTGGGGATAAAAAAAGACAATAATGAAAGAGAGTTTTTAACGGACGTGCCGCTTTTCCTAGATGATAAAACCTGCTGTTTAAACTCTCTCATTTCGGAGTACAAAGGTATGTCTTTTACATGGTTTTTTTCAAGATTTTTTTCAAAAAAATTAGTGGCTGGTTGGTTTTTTAGTTGGTTGGTTTATTGGCACGACTAGCGTTTACGCTCAAAACTCATCAAATTGTTATTCTTTGTTCTTTAATCCTTGTTCTTTATTCCAAATAATAAACCCTAATTTTGTATGCACTAAAACAAAAATCATGTCGGTAAACAAAGAAATAAAGCGTGTAACCACGCATATTTTACAAGAGATGAAGCAGCGCAAAGAAAAAATTGCCATGCTTACCGCTTACGACTATTCTATGGCCACCATTTTAGATGATGCAGGCCTAGATGTTTTATTAGTGGGCGACTCGGCCTCTAATGTAATGGCTGGCCACGAAACAACCTTGCCTATTACCCTCGACCAAATGATATATCACGCCCAGTCAGTGGTGCGTGGCGCACATAGAGCCTTTGTAGTGGTCGACTTACCTTTTGGCTCCTATCAGGGCAACTCAAAGGAAGCCCTCAACTCGGCCATCCGCATCATGAAAGAATCGGGTGCACATGGCGTGAAGCTCGAAGGCGGCGTTGAGATTGTCGAATCCGTTCAGCGTATTATTACCGCTGGCATTCCAGTAATGGGACACTTGGGACTTACCCCACAGTCCATTTATAAATTTGGAACTTATACCGTTAGGGCAAAGGACGAAACGGAAGCCAACAAACTTAAAACAGATGTGCTGGCCCTAGAGCAAGCAGGCTGTTTCAGCATTGTGCTCGAGAAAATCCCCGCTAAGCTGGCCAAAGAAGCTACAGAAAGCCTACAAATCCCTACGATCGGAATTGGCGCAGGCCCACATTGCGATGGTCAAGTATTGGTGGTGAACGACATGATTGGCTTAACCAAGGGTTTCAGACCCCGCTTTTTACGCCAATATCTTAATCTGTACGAAGGCATCAAAGAAGCAGCACAATCTTACATCAGCGATGTAAAAGCTAACGATTTTCCTAACGAAAAAGAGCAATATTAAATTGGAACAAGGATAAAGGAGCAAGGAATAAGAAGTAAAGACTTTCGGAAAGCAATCTCATTGCTTATCGGTTAAATCAGTCCCGCTTTTTGTTCCAACCTTTTTGTTTTTGTCATCCTGAGCCTGTCGAAGAACAACAAAATTGTTTACACTACAATCGGGTTTAGACCACAAACACCACTAAAAAAAACTAACTACTAACCACTATCAATGGCCATTACCGAAGCAGACATCCTTTACGAAGACAATCATTTAATTGCCGTTAATAAAAGAGCTGGCGACATTGTACAAGTTGACGAAACTGGGGACGAACCTTTGGACGAGCAGGTAAAAAAATACATTGCTGCCAAATATGACAAACCAGGTGGTGCATTTTTGGGAGTAGTACACCGTTTAGATAGACCCGTAAGCGGTTTAATCCTATTTGCCAAAACCAGCAAGGCACTAGATAGGATGAATGCCATTTTCAAAAACCGCGAAATCAAAAAGACCTATTTTGCGGTAGTACGTAAAAAACCTGCCAAACCACAAGGTAAACTGGTAGATTGGTTGATTAAAAATCCTAAGAAAAATGTGGTAACGGCCTATGACCACCAAGTAAAGGGAAGCCAATACTGCGAACTAGATTACCAATTATTAACCGAACTGGACGGCTATTATTTATTGAGGGTAAATCCGCTTACTGGACGTTCACACCAAATTAGGGTACAACTCTCCAACATGGGCTGCCCTATTGTTGGCGACAACAAATACGGCTATCCACGAGGTAGCAAGAAAGGCAGTATTTGTTTGCACGCCCGTCAATTGGAATTTATCCATCCCGTAAAAAAAGAGCCCGTAAAAATATTCGCCAAACTACCTAAAGATGGCTTTTGGGAAAAGTTCGAGAAATTTTAAGCTATTTGCAGGCCACCTTTTCAAAGACCATTGATGGACTAAAATCTAGTTTCTTCAAGTCTTTGAAACGGGTTTTCCCATCTTTCTCCTCCACATCGCCAAAGCCCTCTAAAAACTGGCTACCTTTTTTCAAAAAGGCCACTTGTCTTACCGACTTTTTCCCTTCAGAATCGAAAGTATAGGCCGCAATCAAAGTATCGCCATGCATTTCGCCTTCAATGGTACCCATATTTTTATCTTTCTCAAACCACTTGTATTTCAACTCTCCAGTTGAAACGATACCTGTAGTAATCAAAGTAAGTTCAGCAGTATCTTTGCCTTTAATATAAGCATAGCAGGTTTGTTCGGCCACAGGAATATTTGCCACCGAATCCGTTTTCGCCTTATCTCCAGTAACTTTGGTCGTTTGCGTACATGCCGCACCTAAGCAAGCGAGCATTGACAGCCCAATAACAACTTTCATCATTTATCTCAGTTTTAGTGGTAACAGAACATCAAAAACCGTAAAATGTTTCAATAGGGCTTTATTAATTTAGGAGTTATACTCGTTCAATAAGGAGCACAGTATCAAAATTCCCCTCCCCTAGAGGGGTGTCCAATGGGCGGGGTCTTTCATCCTAAAATACAGTTTTACTTTGTCTCTACCCTTAAAACGGAACCACTAACAATGGTTTCATCATGGTCCATATGGTAAATGCTTTCCCCTACCGCAGCGGCGTTGTTTAACCCTCCATCCGTTTTCAAGGCCACAAACCTTTCCACATCTTTGAAATCGTCCTTATCGCTTTTACGGATTTGCGCCTGCATATCTGTATCTACCACTCCAGGGGCAATGGCCAATACCTTTATCCCATTCGCAACGTCTTGTTGTTCCAAGGCCAAATTTTGCGTTAACATATTTAATGCGGCTTTGCTACCGCAGTAAGTAGACCAACCATAGTAAGGTTTCAACGCCGCACCCGAACTAATATTCAGGATAGATTTCTCGGCAGAAATTTCACGAGTAAGCCTAACAAAAGCCGCACTACAGATATATGGCACTACTGTATTCAGTTTAAACACCTGCTCAATCACTTCTGCCCCCAGTTTCTCAAGCGGTGCAATTTCTCCCAAAGTACCCGCATTGTTCACGAGGGTAATTTTAGCAATTTCATCAACATTCAATAATTCAAAAATAGCCCCTAGCTGCTGCTCCACTTGCCCCGTTTGGGTAAGGTCAAACGAAATTTGAGTAACGCCCTTGGCACTAAGTTCCGTATCTATGCTGCGCGCTATCGAAAAAACACGTACTCCTTTGGCCAAATAGGCTTCAATAATACCTCTACCAATACCTTTACTTCCTCCAGTGATAATTAAAATTTGTTCCATTAATGAGGTAATTTTTCTTTGATTAAACCATAAAACCAAGTCCCAGCAATAGCACTTACTAAAGTTACGGCCACCACCGTTGCACCTGTCCCTATTTGTGCAAACAGCGGCCCCGGGCATGCACCAGTAAGCGCCCACCCAAAACCAAATAACAGACCGCCATATATTTGTCCTTTATTAAATTGCTTTGGCTTCAAGGTAATTGGCTCGCCACTTAAGCTTCTTATTTTAAATTTCTTGATGATCAATACCGATAGCATTCCAACCACAACAGCGCTTCCAATCACCCCGTACATATGAAAAGATTGCAGTCTGAACATTTCCTGTATCCTAAACCAGCTAACTATCTCGGCTTTCACAAATACAATTCCAAACAATGTACCCAGCACCAAATACTTCAAGTTGCCCCAAACTTTTGACTCTCTATTCTCCATAACTATAACGATAAAATGATTGGCAATAACAAATTGGCCATGATAAAACCACCCGCCATAAAACAAATAGTGGCCACTAACGAAGGCCATTGCAAATTAGATAGTCCCATAATGGCGTGACCACTGGTACAGCCACCAGCATATCGGGTTCCAAAGCCTACCAAAAAGCCACCGAAAACCATCAGTAAAAATCCTTTTAAGGTAAATAAAGAAGTCCAGTTCATCAATTGTACGGGCACTAGTTGGCTATAATCATCAACGCCATAAGTAGCCAGTTCATTAGCCAGTTTGGGATTAACCTGTACAGGATTGGGATTGGCCAGAAATTGGGCGGCAATAAAACCACCAACTAAAATGCCAGCCACAAAGAATAAATTCCAAACTTCCTTTTTCCAATCGTACTTAAAAAATGAAATATTCGCAGGAATACAAGCGGCACAGATATGCCTCAACGAAGAGCTAATGCCAAACGATTTATTTCCTAACAACAGCAAAGCTGGAACAGTAAGTCCAATCAGAGGCCCTGCAACATACCAAGGCCAAGGCCGACTAATAAATTCAAACATATTTGAGGTAATTTTTAACAAAGGTAGAAAACCCCTCAAATCATGAAGAATTATTCCTTTTTCATGAGGATCACTTCATCATCCCCAGCTAAGGTATATCCATATTCATAACAGAAAATATATACTTTACCAGCATCGCTAAGGTGATAGTGCGTATGATAATCAAAATCAAATCCCTTTTTCGACAAGTTTTCCCGCTTCACGTTCGATTGTCCGTTAGCAGTTTCCTCTCGCAAAAGTTTTCTATTCTTATTTAAAATCTGATTTAGTTTCCTTACAAACTCGCCGTCCACACTTTTGCGTCTGTTGTTGTAATTATTCCTACACTGGTCATCACAAAACTTCTTGTCTGCACGGCCTTTAATTTCGGTATGGCAATCTAAGCAAAATCGAATCATAGGCTTATCGGCTTTTTACAGTAAATAAAACTACGAATAAATTTTGGTCCAGATGCGCCGTAGCTGGGTTTATACGAATATAAACGTTTATAAACGATTAACATCCGAGTATTCTTTTTAATAAGACGACTTTTGTTTTATTAATGGTGATCTAACCGTTACCAAACTATTTAAGGACGAATACAAACATACAAGTTGTACCAACAACATCACCTTTGAACATCTATAGAAAGGTGATATTCAGCAGCTTTCATTTACCTATGCACTGGGCAGTTATTTTAGGATAACTGCCTTTTTTTACACCCTTAACTTCCACAAAAAATATAGCTAATTGATTAGGTAAGTTTAAAAAATGTTATAACTTTGAAAAACCCCTAGCTAATTGTACTTTTTACACTAAGGGTAATTTTAATTCAAAACAAGTATAAAATGAGTTTAATAATCGATGTCCATGCAAGACAAATCCTCGATTCTAGAGGAAATCCAACTATTGAAGTAGAAGTAATGACAGAAAACGGCTTTATGGGCCGTGCAGCGGTTCCTTCTGGCGCAAGTACTGGCCAATATGAAGCGGTTGAATTACGTGATGGAGATAAGAAGACCTACTTAGGCAAAGGTGTTTTAAAAGCGGTAGAAAATGTAAATACCAAAATTGCCCAAGCTTTGCAAGGAGTAGATGTTTTTGAGCAAAATTTGATTGATAAATTAATGATAGACCTAGACGGTACCGAAAACAAGGGAAATCTGGGTGCTAACGCCATATTAGGTGTTTCTTTAGCCGTAGCTAAAGCTGCTGCAAAAGAGAGCCGTCAACCTTTATACCGTTACATTGGTGGTGTTAATGCTAACACGTTGCCAATTCCAATGATGAACATCATCAATGGTGGTTCACACTCTGATGCGCCTATTGCTTTCCAAGAATTTATGATTATGCCTGTTGGCGCTCCTTCTTTCTCTGAAGCTTTACGTTGGGGTACCGAGGTTTTCCATAACCTAAAAGCTATTTTACACGATAGAGGCTTATCAACTGCTGTAGGTGACGAAGGTGGTTTTGCTCCTACTTTTGAAGGAACTGAAGATGCGATCGAAACGGTACTAAAAGCCATCGAGAAAGCTGGCTACAAACCAGGCAGCGACATTTGCTTAGCTCTTGACTGTGCTTCTTCTGAATTCTACAAAGACGGAAAATACGATTACACTAAATTTGAAGGCGACAAAGGTGCTGTTCGTAGCAGTTCTGAGCAAGCTTCTTATTTAGCTGAATTGACCCAAAAGTATCCAATCATTTCTATTGAAGATGGTATGGACGAAAATGACTGGGATGGTTGGAAAGAATTAACTGAAAAAGTTGGTGCGACGGTACAGTTAGTAGGTGATGACTTGTTCGTAACTAACGTAAAACGTTTACAACAAGGTATTGATACCGATACTGCAAATTCAATTTTGGTAAAAGTAAACCAAATTGGTTCATTAACAGAAACCATTAACGCAGTGAGCTTGGCACAAACCAACGGCTATACTTCGGTAATGAGCCACCGTTCTGGTGAAACTGAAGATACGACCATTGCTGATTTAGCAGTAGCTTTAAACTGTGGACAAATCAAAACTGGTTCTGCTTCACGTTCAGACAGGATTGCAAAATACAACCAATTGTTACGTATTGAAGAAGAACTTGGTGATGCTGCAAAATTCATCGGCAAGAACTTCAAATTCGCGAAGAAATAATCCCTTAATCCCCTAAAAGGGGATTTTACTAACACGGCCAATGATGTCAAGATAGTCAATTACACATCATATGAGCCCCTTCGGGGCTTGGGCTGTTAATAAACTCCATTTGCAAAACATCCGAAGATTTAAAAACTTCGGATGTTTTTTTATATTTACACGTCATTGCGAAAGAATGAAGCGATTAATAGACCTTTTCCGTAACAAATATTTCATTGCCATTGCTGCATTTGCAGTTTGGATGCTGTTTTTCGACAAAAACGACATCATAGCGCAATATGAGTATAGCGTTCAGGTTAAAAAGCTTCAACAGGAAAAAGATTTCTACACCAAAGAAATTGCCTCGGTTAAAAAAGATTTAAAGGAATTGGACAGCAACTTAAACAGTGCTGAAAAATTTGCCCGCGAAAAATACTTCATGAAAAAGGCAAATGAAGATGTTTTTGTAATTGTGAGGGAAGAAGCAAAAAAGTAATCCCTTTTTGCTATTTTAGTCTTAAAATACACCCAACCTCATGAGGAAAACCTTTTTGCTTATTTTCCTTTTCTGCTGCTTTCAGGCTGTCTCGAGTTATGGGCAAGAACTTCCCAACCTAAAAAATGTAAAACTGAACAAACGAGCAAGTTACAAACATGCAGAATCCACTGTTGTTAAGGTGGTAGATTATCTTTTCCAAACACCCTTACAGAAGAAAAACAAATCTAGAAATGACGCTGGCAAGTTTCTGGTAGATTGGATGAACGGCACGCCTGATTATATTTTTTATTTAGAAGAAAGGGAAACAAAATTCTTTAACACCAATGCCG
>NZ_JAELTX010000910.1 GCF_016429065.1 Pedobacter sp. ASV17 | reverse complement strand
AGGGTGTACATCCAAAACACAGTGATCATTAACAACACTTACGTTCGCAACAACAGGACTTATTACACAGGTCCAAGAGCGGATGATATCAGGAGAGCTACCAATCGCGATGTAACCGTATATAATGCTGTCTCTTATACACATCTGACGCTGCCGACGACTGAGCCGGTGTGTAGATCTCGGTGGTCGCCGGATCAGTAAAAAAGGGGGGGGGGGGGGGGGGGGGGGGGGGGGGGGGGGGGGGGGGGGGGGGGGGGGGGGGGGGGGGGGGGGGGGGGGGGGGGGGGGGGGGGGGGGGGGGGGGGGGGGGGGGGGGGGGG
>NZ_JAELTX010000909.1 GCF_016429065.1 Pedobacter sp. ASV17 | reverse complement strand
GTACTTTTTCAATGACATCCCTAACAGCGGCTTCGCCACCTTTTTTGGGAGAAATGTAATGACTGATCGCTTTAATCTCTTCAACAGCATCTGATGGACAAGTCGCAATACCTACCAGCTTCATCACCTGTCTCTTATACACATCTGACGCTGCCGACGACTGAGCCGGTGTGTAGATCTCGGTGGTGGGCGGGGCATTAAAAAGGGGGGGGGGGGGGGGGGGGGGGGGGGGGGGGGGGGGGGGGGGGGGGGGGGGGGGGGGGGGGGGGGGGGGGGGGGGGGGGGGGGGGGGGGGGGGGGGGGGGGGGGGGGGGGGGGGGG
>NZ_JAELTX010000908.1 GCF_016429065.1 Pedobacter sp. ASV17 | reverse complement strand
CGACAGGGTTTTGGGCGGCGGTTTAGTGCCTGGCTCGGTAACGTTAATTGGTGGAGAACCTGGCATTGGCAAGTCAACCCTAATGCTTCAATTAGCTTTAAATATTAACCAAAAACGTGTTTTATACCTGTCTCTTATACACATCTGACGCTGCCGACGACTGAGCCGGTGTGTAGATCTCGGTGGTGGGCGGGTCATTAAAAGGGGGGGGGGGGGGGGGGGGGGGGGGGGGGGGGGGGGGGGGGGGGGGGGGGGGGGGGGGGGGGGGGGGGGGGGGGGGGGGGGGGGGGGGGGGGGGGGGGGGGGGGGGGGGGGGGGGGG
>NZ_JAELTX010000907.1 GCF_016429065.1 Pedobacter sp. ASV17 | reverse complement strand
AAATAGTCGATACGCACAATGCCACGACAGTTTAGTCTTTGGTAAACATCGGCAACTACCTGCTCTACCCTAGCCTTTTCCTCTTCGGTCATATCTCCAGGAGTGATTTCTTCGGTAACTCCAGGGGCTGTCTCTTATACACATCTGACGCTGCCGACGACTGAGCCGGTGTGTAGATCTCGGTGGTGGGCGGATCATTAAAAGGGGGGGGGGGGGGGGGGGGGGGGGGGGGGGGGGGGGGGGGGGGGGGGGGGGGGGGGGGGGGGGGGGGGGGGGGGGGGGGGGGGGGGGGGGGGGGGGGGGGGGGGGGGGGGGGGGGGG
>NZ_JAELTX010000107.1 GCF_016429065.1 Pedobacter sp. ASV17 | reverse complement strand
CCGCACAGCGGAGAGAGGGTTCATTATTACAAAAACCTCTCCCTAGCCCTCTCCTTAAAAAGCAGAGGGAACTTGATAGTGCTAAATCATTCCTGTACTGTAAATATTCTAATATCTCCTAACCACTTCCAAGCACTTCTCTCTCCCTCAAAGGGAGAGAAACCGCACAACGGAGAGAGGGTTCATCATTACAAAAACCTCTCCCTAGCCCTCTCCTTAAAAAGGAAAGGGAACTGGATGACACTAAATCATTTCTACACTGTAAATGTTCAAACATCTCCTAGCCATTCCAAAGCACTTATCTCCCTCGAAGGGAGAGAAACTGCACAGCGGAGAGAGGGTTCACAAACTATTCTTTTTCCAACCCTAAATAAACTGCCAAATAATTCAATACTGTTTCTGGATACTTAAGTACAGCATCATTTTCAAATCTTATAACTTGAAAGCCTAACTCCTTCAGAAATATTTCTCTTTCATCATCGTATAGCGATTGTCCTAAATTATTATGAACGCCTCCATCCAACTCAATGATCAATTTAAAGTTAGGGCAATAAAAATCTACCGTATATCTATCTACGGTGTGCTGTCGTCTAAATTTTAACTTATAAAATCTTCCTGCACGAACTAAATGCCAAAATGCAGCTTCTGCAGAAGTTTGATTCTTTCGCAGCTCTTTCCGAAAAGTTTTAGGGTCCATAGGTAGTAGGATTATCAACCCCAATTTACCTATAACCAATTGACATTAAAAACATTAATCGTTTACATTTTGACAATACGATTATTTTTTATTTAAATTTGGTATACCTAATGAATTAGCAAATGTATTTAACCAAATATACTGCTGCACATAAAAACACATTTGAGGTTGGTTACGAAACTGGCAACCTTAACGTTCAAGTTGGAAAACTACCAATTTGGCATTCACTGACCTTGTTTCAATATTTGCACGCTCCTTAAATTGCTTTTTTACCATCGCCTACCGAAACTTCCCAGTAAACCAGCACCATCCATTTAGTCCAAGCGGCCTCTTTCCTTCAGCACTGGTTTAAATTTTCTCCCCTTTTATTCTTGCTCCTACCCTGTCATTTGATGATTAATACCACAAACATAAGTGGAGACCAGAACCCACTTTAAAAAACGGGGCGTTACCGAAAAGCCTTACGATTAGGAAAACTCAATGATGAAAAACGATGAAGAAAAACTTAGCTGAATTTTTAGGCACCTTTTGGTTGGTGCTTGGAGGTTGTGGTAGTGCTGTATTAGCCGCTGCCTTTCCCAATGTAGGTATTGGACTAGTGGGCGTATCTATGGCCTTTGGTTTAACCGTACTTACCATTGCCTATGCCTTAGGACATATTTCGGGCGCACATTTAAACCCCGCAGTAACTATTGGTTTATGGGCAGGTGGTCGAATTAGCTTTAAGGACGTATTGCCTTACATCATTTCTCAAGTTCTGGGAGGTATTGCGGCAGCAGGTGTATTATATATTATTGCTACAGGCAACGGGAGCGGCATTGGCAATTTTGCCGCAAATGGCTACGGAGAACACTCGCCAGGTGGGTATAGCATGAACTCTGCAATAGTTACAGAGCTAGTCATGACCTTTATGTTCCTTATCATCATTCTAGGCGCAACAGACGAGAGAGCTCCTAAAGGTTTTGCTGGCATTGCTATAGGTTTGGCACTTACACTTATCCATCTTATTAGTATTCCCGTGACCAATACCTCGGTTAATCCAGCAAGAAGCATTAGCCAAGCTATTTTTGTCGGCGACTGGGCATTGTCTCAACTATGGTTGTTTATCGTATTCCCTATTCTGGGGGCAATCATTGCGGGATTAGTGTACAGATTTTTTGGCAGTAAAGAAAATGCTGAGTAACCCATTCTTATAAAATCTATATTTTAAGACTTACGAAGTTTTTAGCACGTTAAACTTAAGCTTCGTAAGTCTTCTATATCAATCAATCCAACAAAGTCTTAGATAGAGCCACCATTTTAAAAAGATATTTTTAATTTTAGTTCGTTATTTGTCGAAGTCGTTTACATGAAGAAGGAGATATTTAACCATTAAACTCAAAACTAAATGAAAAACTATCTCGCTCTTGGCCTATTACTCTTCCCACTCTTCTTATTTTCCCAAAGCAAACTTAATTTCCAAAAACGTTTTATACAGGCCGAAAACAAATGGGTGGCCTTACCTGCAGATACTTCGGGTTCTCATGCCTATGGTTTTGTATATACTGATCCCACCGCTGGCCTTACTTTAGACTTTCAAGGTTCTTTTAAAGTAAACGCGGACAATACCTACACGGTTAAAAAGAAGGAGAATGATTCCCAGATGAAGTACAGGATACAGCCTAACAATACCTTGGTGGCCATTATTCCCGAAAACAAGTTTACTGAGCTTGGCGTTTCAAAAGTACCCGAATGGTTAAAAATCTATCAAAAGGACACCGTTTCTTCGGACTATTTTTATAAAAAAGGTTACAATCATAATGCTTGGAACGAATGTGAAAATGCCCTAGTGTTTCTCAAAAAAGCTTATCAAAAAGAACCCAATCATAAAGGACTAAGAACGGAAATGGCTTTTTCCTATAATTGTTTGGAACGTTATCAAGAAGCAATAGCTATTTTACAGCAGGCTATTAAAGACAACCCTGTAGATGCATACGCGATTAAAGAACTGATCTTTTCGCAAGTAAAGAATGGGATGGTTGAAGAAGCACTTAGCACCTACAAAGAATTTGCCAAGAAGAATGTGAACAATCCTTACAATAACGAAAATGCCTACAACATCCTACATGGCTATTTTGTAAAAAAAGATATTGAAAACTTCAACAAGTGGCTCACCGAAACACAGATTACTGATGACAAACAGTTTGCGCCATACATTATACAAATGAAAAAAGATCTGAAACTGTAAATTAAGAACTATCGCATAAAAACCTTAATGCTCCTTAATCGCCTAATGATTAAAAGCCTAAATGTTCTAAGATATCTTAGGTGGTTAAAAAATCAAACATTAAGAAGTTAAGACAATTAAGGCTGCATGCCCGAAAACCTTAATGTTCCTTAATCCCTTAATGGTTAAAAGCCTAAAATGTTCTAAAATGTCTTAGGTGGTTAAAAAATCAAACATTAAGAAGTTAAGACAATTAAGGCTGCATGCCGAAAACCTTAATGCTCCTTAATTCCTTAATGGTTAAAACCCTAAAATGTTCTAAAATGTCTTAGGTGGTTAAAAAATCAAAAAGTGAAGATCATTAAGAACCATCGTACAAAACCTTAATGTTCCTTAATACCTTAATGGTTAAAAGCCTAAAATGTTCTAAAATGTCTTAGGTGGTTAAAAAATCAAACATTAAGAAGTGAAGACAATTAAGACTGCATGCCGAAAACCTTAATGCTCCTTAATTCCTTAATGGTTAAAACCCTAAAATGTTCTAAGATGTCTTAGGTGCTTAAAAAACAAAACCTTAAAAAGTGAAGATCATTAAGACTGCATGCCCGAAAACCTTAATCCCTTAATGGTTAAAAAGAATAGCAAACAAAAAACATTTCCTTAATTTAGCCATAAATAAACAAAGCCGACAGCATGACCATTATTGATTTAAAAGACAGACAAGATTTAGCTAACGACATGAAATTAAGCAGCTTTTACGCTCAATTTAGGGTTTTGCTAAGTGAGTTAAGAAAGAAACAACTGAATGAAGAGCTGATTAAGTCCATCAATGCTTTTATCGAAACCATTAATGCATCAACCGTTACTGGTAACGATTTAAAAAAACTACTCAAACAAGCGCAAACTGGCATTTTAAAGCAGGTAGAGAAAGAACATAAAATAGTTCCGAAAAACCATTATAGAACACTTTGGATGTTACTTGGCTTTACAGCTTTTGGTTTACCTATTGGGTTGGCTTTTGGCTTAAGTGTTGGTAATATTGGTTTAATGGCCATTGGCTTACCTATCGGGATGGCTATTGGAGCTGCCGTTGGATCGTCAATGGATAAGAAAGCAGCAGCAGAAGGCAGGCAATTGGATGTTGAGATTAGGAGTTAATTTGTGATTTCCTTAACTAGTCTATCATAATGCCGTTCATAGTACATCTTTCCTGTGCAGGTGGAAACATCAAAGCATACCCTCTCTGCCTTCGGCATCTCTCCCTAAAAGGGCGAGAGAAGTGTTTAGGAAAGTTACATTAAATAAATGATTGTAATACAGAATGATTCAGCAGTATCCAATACCCTCTCTTTTTCAAGGAGAGGGCAAGGACAGGTTCAATCAACCATTTACAAAGCAAAGCGATAATTAGTACCCAAGGCAAACCATCTCTTTGGTAACGGTACTGCGGCTACTTCAATGTAATTTTTATTCAAAAGGTTGGTCACATCAGCATAAACATTCCAGTTTTTTTTTCCGTACAATAAACGCACATCAGCGATCAGGTACGGATTTTTCAATTCTCTTTCAATCCATCTCCCCCCTACGGTTAATTGCCAGTTGGTATATTTATAAATCAACCTACCTAAAGCTTGGTGTTTCAAATTTTCTAAAACATACTTAGAAGTTACATTCCCCGCATAGCTCATTTGGCCCGCATGCAGATAATTATAGCTGAGCTGGTAACTCAAATTACTTCTACTGTTTAAACTGATGGATTGTCCAATACCCACATTAAAGCCCTGAATTTTATTGTTCCCAAAATTTTGAGGCTGATAAGGCACCGAAGGAGAATTTCTCACCCAATCAATAAAATCGGAAATGTTGCGATAAAAATATCCACCTTGTATATTAAAGTTATCAGATTTGTATTGCAACGAAAGCTCATACTGCCAAGCATTTTCGGAAGTTAAATTAGGATTCCCAATATTTCCTGGACGTTGGTTCAAATACAAATCAGTGAACGAAGGAATACGCTGACTAGAGCCCACGTTAAATGCCAGTTTCCATTTAGGCGCAAACAAATAAGCAGCATCTAAACCTGGGAAAGCCTGCCAACCATACTGTGTATTGTAATTCACGTAAGTTCCGATATTTAAAAGCAGGTTTTTAAGTGCTTCGGTCTTATATTCTACATAAGCTCCGTGATTATATCTTTCCCTATCACCAATATTGGTACTGTTAATATCTTCTGAACGACTTTCCAAGCCAAAACCAAAATCACCAATACCCGAATGTAAGGTACTGTTCAACTCTGCCGACCATACACCAGTTTGATGCAACGATCTAGCTCTAGTTAAATCATTACGGAAATAACGGTAATCATCCCAGTTGTAACGGGCACTCACTCGCGGACGGATGCTAAAGTTTTTGCTTAATTGATGTGACGAACCTACCGCAAACAAAGCAGTCTCTACAATTTCAAAAGCCTCTTTATCACCAGGAGCAGCATAATATCCACTAGCACCAAAGGCATTGTTAATGTAACCGCCCATCAAGTTCAGCTTGTTATGTTCATTGAAATCGATATTCCCTTGATAGAAAAACTTATGGTCGTAAGTGCTGCTATTATAACGTTGTCCATTATAATCGGTAACACCAAACCCAACCAAGTGCTGACTGTTTTTACCCGACATATTAATGGCAACTTGAGCCGCAGCACCACCGTAAATGCCTTTACCATCACCAACAGCTTTATCATCAAAAGAAGAACCCGCCTGTAGGTTCACATCTATACCTGATTGTTTACTTGCTTTGGTCACAATATTAATGGCACCCGTTAAAGCATTGATTCCATACACCCTAGCAGCTGGGCCTTTCAATACCTCTATACGTTCAATGGCTGATAAAGGCACTGGAATATTCATGGAGTGATGAGCCGTTTGAACATCAGAAATTTTAACCCCATTCAATAAAATAAGGGTCTGCTCAAAACTGCCACCATCAATACTGATATCGGCTTGCGTACCAAATGGACCACGTTGGCGTACATCGGCACCTGCAATATAGCTCAACACCTCGTTGATAGATTTCACAGGCATTTGAGCAATCTGCTCTTTGGTAATCAATTGGATATTTCGGGCTTGTTTCAAAAAAGGGGTTTGTAACCTATTTTCAGAAATGATAATTTCATTCAATTTGGTAGTGTCCTGTTTGTTTTCTTGGGCAAAAGTAAAAGTTGAGGTGAGCGTAAGAATCGATAGTAAAATTCTCTTCATTATTGTTTTTATTTTTTAAAAGGTTGGAATGTTTCAAAGTTGTAAAGTTGGAATGGTTAGCTATCCAGTAGCTTCTTCGTGTTCTTTGCATCTTTGTGGTTAAATATCTTCGGATATCTAACTTGGGCACAAAACTCGTATCTTTCCGGAACATTAAAGTAGTCCAGTTTTAAGAATATGAGTAGTCCGGTTAAAATTCCTTTTCTAAGTTTTATACAATTAGACCGAAATGCCAAAACACCTATCTTTTTACAGTTGGCACAACAGCTTATTAATGCTATACAAAGGGGCTACTTAATGCCGGGCAGCAAAATGCCAGGTAGTCGTACCCTAAGTGAGTTACTACAACTGCACCGCAAAACGGTTATTGCCGCCTATGACGACCTACACCATCAAGGTTGGATAGCCATACACCCCAATAAAGGTGCCTATGTGATGGACAACAAAACTCAAAGCGAACGTCCTTATGATGCTTTGGTCTCCTTGGCCAATTACCCCGTACAAACAGGATATACCTTTAGACAATCTAGCATTTTAGATGATCCTTTTGAACAAACCACATGTAACTATCAGTTTAGCGACGGCATACCAGATATCCGTTTAACTCAAGTACGCCACCTTTCCAGTCTCTATAGCGCCTCTATGAAACGAAAGAACATCCACCAAAAGATGTCTGGAAGTAGCTTACAAGACGGCATTTATTTTAAGGAACAACTAAGCAATTACCTGAACAGTTCGCGAGGCTTACATATTTCTAAAAACAATTTGCTCATTACCCGAAGTACCGAAATGAGCCTTTACGTCATCGCGCAACTTTTAATCACGCAAGGCGATATGGTATTTGTAGGAGAGCTAGGACTATTTACCGCCAATATGATTTTCCATAAAGCTGGCGCTCACATTCAAACCTTACCTGTTGATGAGAACGGAATTGACGTGGACAGGCTGGCCGAAAAACTGAAAACCACCAAAGTTCGCATGGTGTACATTACCCCACACCACCACTACCCTACTACCGTTACTTTAAGTGCCCAACGACGTGTGCAATTACTTCAACTAGCACAGGAACACGGCTTTGTTATCATAGAAGATGACTACGACTATGATTTTCAATATGAGAAAAATATGGTGATGCCTTTAGCCAGTGCGGATTTAAGCGGAATGGTGATTTACGTAGGTTCATTTGGCAAATCGCTGGCGCCATCTTTTAGCACTGGCTTTGTTGTAGCACCTCAAAACCTCATTAATGAGATGCAAAAGTATATGGGCATTTTAGACCGGCAGGGAGATGTAGTGATGGAACAGGTTTTAGGGGAAATGATTGCCGAAGGTGATATACACCGTCACCTTAAAAAGTCCTTAAAAGTTTACCAAGAGCGCAGGAATAACTGTTGCGTATTATTGGCCAAACACTTTGGTCATCAACTTTCATTTACCATACCTACTGGAGGTCTAGCCGTTTGGGCAGAATGGAAAGTCCCTATTTCCCTATTTAAACTCGCTAAAGACTGCCAAGCAAAAGATTTGTTTATCCCCAAAAACATCCTTTATCAAAACAAAAACCTTATTGCCATGCGCATTGGCTTTGGACATTTAACTACGGAGGAGATGGAACGAAGTTTGGAAATTATAGGCAGTTCATTGGTTCAATAGTTCATTAGTATGCACCACACCGTCATTTCAATAACCTGTTCCATTTTATCGGAAGGGAAGCATGACGAAGTAAAATCTAACGAGCGACAACATCAATATTATTGTATTTGCAATGTGGAAACTTCAGCAAATTCTTCCAATATTTACCATCTCGTTTACAAAAAACATAAACCATGCTAAAAAAAGGCGAACACATTGAGGGTATACCAACAGAACTTGAAGAGGTACTTAAAACAAATAAAGAAGCCAACGATTTCTTCGAAACGCTAACCAAATCATACAAACAAGGCTATTGCGATTGGGTAGGTTCTGCCAAACAGGAAGCCACCAGAAAAACCCGTGCTGAAAAAGCGTTATTGATGCTACTTAACAAACAGAAAACATTAAAAACGGTATAATTTCTCAGTAATCACAGTCCTCTTTGGTTGGTTAAGAGCTTAAAATTTAATAAACCATCTTAGACACCTTAGTGCATTTTAGGAAACGATTGCTTAAAGAGATAAAATAAACCATTAAGAAATTAAGATAATTAAGACACCTCTAACTTAATGTCCCTTCATACCTTAATGTTTCAAAACTAAGATGTTCTTAGGTGGCTCAAAATAAAACCATTAAGGAATTAAAATAATTAAGGCATATATAACCACTTAATAATCCTTCACGCCTTAATATTCAAAACTAAGATGTTCTTAGGTGTCTAAGGTGGTGAAAAAAAACATCTAACTTAATGTTCCTTCATACCTTAATGTTCCAAAACTAAAATGTTCTTAAATATCTAAGGCGGCAAAATAACCACCTAAGACACCTTAGTTCATTTTAGAACATGATGCTTAAATGTTTATATGGATAAAAAAACATTAAGAAATCAAGATAATTAAGGCACATCTATCTAAAAATCCTCCATCCGTTAATATCTAAAAACTAAAATGCTCTTAAATGTCTAAGGTGGTAAAAAAAACATATAACTTAATATCCCTTCACGCCTTAATGTTTCAAAAATCTAAAACGTTCTTAAATATCTAAGGCCGCAAAATAAACACCTAAGGCACCTTAGTTCATTTTAGAGTATGACACTTAACTAAAATGCTCTTGAATGTTCTTAAGGTGTAAAAAATCAAATCCAACCTCAATCAATCTAAAACTCCAAACCGTTTTTATCTCCCAAAATAAATGGCATCTTTGCACAAACAAAATTTTTAACATGTCAGACGAAAAAATAATCTTTTCAATGGCTGGGGTAAGCAAGATTTATCCGCCACAAAAACAGGTTTTAAAAAACATCTATCTATCCTTCTTTTACGGAGCTAAAATCGGCGTTGTTGGTTTAAACGGTTCAGGTAAATCATCCCTATTAAAAATTATTGCTGGTTTAGATAAATCTATCCAAGGCGAGGTAGTATTCTCTCCAGGTTACTCAGTAGGTTATTTAGCTCAAGAACCAGAGCTAGATCCAGAAAAAACAGTTCGTGAAGTAGTAGAAGAAGGCGTAGCCGAAATTACTGCTATCCTTAAAGAATACGAAGAAATTAACGAAGCATTTGGTTTAGAAGAGAACTATTCTGATGCCGACAAGATGGACAAATTGATGGCTCGCCAAGGCGAACTACAAGACAAAATCGACGCTTCCAATGCTTGGGAACTAGACAATAAACTAGAGCGGGCCATGGATGCCCTACGTTGTCCAGACCCAGATACCAAAATCAGTGTACTATCAGGAGGTGAGCGCCGCCGTGTGGCCATGTGCCGTTTACTATTGCAATCGCCAGATGTATTGCTATTAGATGAGCCTACCAACCACTTGGATGCCGAAAGTATCGACTGGTTAGAGCAGTTCCTACAAAACTATGAAGGTACTGTAATTGCAGTAACCCACGATAGGTACTTCTTAGATAACGTTGCTGGGTGGATTTTAGAGCTTGACCGTGGCGAAGGTATCCCATGGAAAGGTAACTACTCTTCATGGTTAGAGCAAAAAGCTAAACGCCTAGCACAAGAAGAAAAAACCGAAAGCAAACGTCAAAAAGCATTAGAGCGTGAATTAGAATGGGTACGTATGGCCCCTAAAGCACGTCACGCCAAATCAAAAGCACGTTTATCAAACTACGACAAACTAGCTAGCGAAGACGGCAGAGAACGCGAAGAAAAATTAGAATTATTCATTCCTGCAGGACCACGTTTAGGTAATGTAGTGATTGAAGCTAACAATATTTCCAAAGCTTACGATGGCAAACTATTGTTCGAAGATCTTAGTTTCTCCCTACCTCCAGCGGGTATTGTAGGGATTATTGGTCCAAACGGCGCTGGTAAAACTACCCTATTCCGTTTAATTACAGGACAAGAGCAACCAGACCAAGGTGATTTTAAAGTGGGCGAAACCGTAAAATTGGGTTATGTAGATCAGATGCACAACGACCTTGATCCAGAAAAAACCGTTTACGAAAACATCACCGACGGATTGGATAACATGTTATTGGGCAACAAACAAGTGAATTCAAGAGCTTACGTTTCTAAGTTTAACTTCAATGGAGCCGATCAGCAAAAGAAAGTGGGTGTACTATCAGGCGGTGAGCGTAACCGTGTACACTTGGCCATTACCCTGAAAGAAGGCGCTAACGTTTTATTACTGGATGAGCCTACCAACGATATCGATGTAAATACCCTACGTGCTTTGGAAGAAGCCCTAGAAAACTTTGGTGGCTGTGCGGTGGTCATTTCCCACGACAGGTGGTTCTTAGACCGTATCTGTACGCACATTTTAGCTTTCGAAGGCGATTCGCAAGTGTATTTCTTTGAAGGAAACTACTCTGATTACGAGGAGAACCGTAAGAAACGCTTAGGCGACGTTACCCCAAAAAGAATTAGATATAAAAAACTGGGATAATCCCATCATCATAAAGGCGTCTACAACAGGCGCCTTTTTTGTTTTCGTTCTACAATGAAATCATATTTTTCGAAGCGCAAATACACTGCACCATCATACCGATAATCCCGCCATTCATTACAAGTCCTCGGTTTCGTTCCTCAACCTGTGGGCTTTCCGTTACTGTCGGGGCTAAAATACAAAGGTTAGTGCCTTCCCTGTCATAACGAGTGCAACGAGTACCGCAAAGTAGCTACGAAGTAAATCTCCAATAAACCAATGAGCTCTAAAATGAACCAAGGTGTATTAGGTGGTTAATTTAATTTTAAGTAGTCAGCTCAACCCGTTAGATTTAACTTCGTCATACTTCCTTTCCAACAACTCAGAACAGGCTATTGAAATTACAGTCTAGTGTTTACCAATTAACTAAAAACACCATATTTTTCCCTACCTTAATTTCATGAAAGTTAAATTCGGCATCGATGTACTATTAGAAAACCCACAACCCTATCTCAACGCCCGCATTGGCCTAGTTTGCAATCAGGCTTCTATCAGTAAAGAAGGTATTAATACCAGACTGGCACTACAAAAAGCAGGATTTAACCTCATTAAAATTTTCGGCCCAGAACATGGTTTCGATACCCAAGGCGAAGATGGGAAGTTCATCCATCATCAAATAGATCAACTCACTCAGCTACCCATTATCAGCCTTTACAGCGAAAAATTAGCACCTAGCAAAGAAGACCTTGCTGATTTAGATTTGGTCATTGTAGACCTGCCCGATATCGGCACAAGGTTTTACACTTACCTATGGACCATGAGCTATGTCATGGAAAGCTGTGAAAAGTACAATAAACCCGTTTTAGTTTTAGATAGGCCCAATCCTATTGCTAATTCTCTTAAAATGGCCGAAGGACCATTACTCGAACCTTCCTGTAGTTCTTTCATCGGTCGATTCCCTATTCCTATCAATCACCAATGTACTTTTGCTGAACTAGCCCAATACTTTAAAGCCACATACTATCCTCAATTGAAATTAGAAGTCATCACCATGCAGTACTGGAATAGAACCACCAATACTGGATACCACTTCTACCCCACTTCCCCAGCCATACAAAACCGAGAGGTTACCTATATTTACCCAGGTTCCTGTCTATTTGAAGGCTTAAACATCAATGAAGGGAGAGGATCAGATTATGCTTTCCAACAATTTGGAGCGCCATGGATCGATCACCATTTACTAGCTATAAAAGTCGAACAGCAATTATCAGAAGCAACTATTGAAAAAGTAACCTACACCCCAAGCTTTGGATTATATGAAAATGAAGAGTGCTTTGGCTTAAAAATTACTCCGCTAAATCCAAGCAAATTTAAAACAGTAGCCTATTTTGTAAAGCTCATCCAAATTATCCACCAACTGTTTCCAAACCGGCTTACAGAAAGAAACTACCTTACCAATGTAAACCCAGACGGCAGTAACCATTTAGATAAATTATTGGGCGTACCTCATGCTTTCGAAAAAATCATTCAACAGGAAATTGACACCGATGCCCAAACTTGGCAAGTTACCATGAAACCATTTCTACTATATTAAACCTTATTCATTTAACTAGACAGACATTCAAAATAACTTGTAATTAACAAATAAGCTGTACTTTTACAAAAAAAACAAATCTATGGACCGCTTGCAATTCGACTTCAATCAGATTTTATCTACCTCCATGATTTTATTTGCCATTATTGATATTTTGGGTTCCATCCCTATTATCATTTCTTTGCGCAAAAAAGCGGGGCATATCCAATCGGAAAAAGCAACCATTGTAGCTACGTCCATCATGATTTTGTTTTTATTCGGTGGTAAAGCAGTTTTAAGTGTTATTGGCGTAGATGTGCAATCCTTTGCCATTGCAGGTTCACTGGTCATTTTCTTTATTGCTATGGAAATGGTGTTGGGCATACACTTCTTTAGGGATGAAGCTCCTGAAACCGTATCTATTGTGCCACTGGCCTTCCCTTTAATTGCTGGCGCAGGCTCTTTAACCACATTACTTTCCCTAAAAACCGAATACCGCACCGAAAACATTTTGGTGGGCGTTATCCTTAACATGGTGTTTGTTTACTTTGTACTTAAAAACACGGCTAGACTCGAAAAGCTTTTGGGCAAAACGGGATTAAATGTGTTAAGAAAGAGTTTTGGCGTAATTTTACTAGCTATTGCCATTAAGCTTTTCAGAACCAATACGGGGTTATAGGTCTTGTTTTCTAATTTGTTGTTAGCCTTTTAACAGCACAGAATCTGTACCAGTACTTCGGTGTGGAGAGATTCAACAAAATGCCAAAAACCTATCATAAACTTTAAATAGCAGATTCAAAGATCTCTCTCCCGAAGTTTTGGGATCGAGATGACGGAATACAAATGGTTTAACGAACTATTTTACCTACAGCCTTAACTCAATACCCTACCTCAAAAACTTAGCTCCAACGTCCATAGCACGTCATCTCGACTTCGGAGAGATCTCACATCATGTAAAAACCTATTATAAGTACCTAAAAACAATACCAAAGATCTCTCTCCCGAAGTTTCGGGATCGAGATGACGGAAACAAAAACTCCTGCATTGACAATTAATTCAACGAAATCTGTAAAAAACAGTAATATTGATATTTTATAAAAATGAAAACAATTGATAAACTTGCTTGGATAGAATTAAAGGAAAAAACAATTCTTTCTACCAAAAGCTACGGAAAAGACAAATACTATATTCCAGGAGGGAAAAGAGAAATTGGAGAAACTAACGAACAAGCTTTAGTGCGAGAAATTAAAGAAGAACTAAGTGTAGAAATTAATAGTGAAACATTAAACTATATTGGAACTTTTGAGGCGCAAGCCCACGGACATGCCGAAGGTATTATTGTAAAAATGACCTGTTACTCGGGAAAGTATGTAGGGCAATTGGAAGCTAGTTCTGAAATTGAGGAAATAAGATGGTTGAAATACGCTGATAAGGATAAAATATCAGAGGTTGACAAATTAATTTTTGAAGATTTAAAACAAAAGAACCTGTTGGATTAGGCAAACAAAAAGTACTAGGCATGACAATCCCCACCAATGCGAGCAGCATCTCGCTAGATTTCTCTCCCGAATCTTCGGGATCGAAATGACGATAATGAACTGTGCTTCCCATGAACAAATAGGCAGTAATTGTAACAATAAATCATTATATTTATCTTAATAAGAAAAACCCAGTAGATGAACTTATTTGAACAATTTACGGTTTACGTTGGTGCTTTGGCAATCTTGTTTGAAGCAATCAGTTATTTGCGTGGTAAATTAAAGGGCAAGCATTAGCTTTTCTTTATATCCAATGTAAAATAATGTCACCGCTTCGCGGTTTATTGAATCCGTTTTATATTTTCTAGAAATATTCCAGTCCTTCGGACTTAGGTATTGTGGTTAACCTATCGTATCAATGATAGCCGAGACAGGAAATAGTCATAGAGAAAACCTGACTGCATCTGGCAAATATAAATCAAAAGAGATTTCTGTACTACCAAAGCATCGGCACAGATTAGGTAGTGATGACGAAATAACCACGAAGTGGTGAAATTATACTAACAAAATCCCCGCACAACAACAACACTGAAAGGGTGACATAAAATCCAAAGATCTCTCTCCCGAATCCTCGGGTTGCGCTAAGGTCGAGATGACGACAAAGGAAAGTGCAAGCTAATGGCACACATAAAGCTTTTTAAGGGTAGTAGATTGCTTCGTAAGCTCGTGATGATGGAGAATAGGGAGGATTATTCCTGATTCTTTATCAACCTCGCTACAAACATGCTATCTGCTTTATCGCCGTAACCGGTAATCAATTCCTTGCTTTCTAGCTTTAGCGAAAAGCTCTTTAGCAGATGGTCAACTACCTCTTCATTTTCTTCCTTAAATACAGAACAAGTCATGTAAATTAATGGTTTCCCTGGTTTCAGATATTTCACTACGTTCTCCGCAATGGCTTTTTGCAATTTCGCATAATTGGCCACTTTATACTCCTCAAAAAAGTAAAGCATTTCTGGTGTACGGCCCCAAGTACCTGCACCCGAGCAAGGTGCATCTAATAAAATACCATCAAACTCATAGTGATGCAATATCTGATCATTATTCTGCAACAGGTCGATCGCTTTTTTCTGATAATCCTTAATACCTGCCAGTTGGAAACGTTCCTGTAGGTTGCCCAAGCTGGTCTCCCTCACATCACTTGCCAACAACTTTACCTTTGGCTGTAAGCTATGGATCAATAAAGATTTACCTCCAGAGGCAGCACAGCAGTCCCACCAATAATCGTAGGGTTTGGGTTCAAAATAATTTCCAGTTTTTTGCGAGGAAAAATCCTGCACCTGATACAAACGGGCATCATCAATAATTTGCTCCAACTTGGTACCGTTAGGCAAGGCTAAAGTCGTATCCGAAAGCTCTTTTACGAAAATGCCTGCATCTTCCAACTTGGCTTTAATAATAGGCAAATGTGTTTCCTTTACGCGGATAAACAAATCCGGCTGTGTAAATAAAGAAAGTAGAAATTCCTCCTGATCTATCCCTTCAGACAGCTCCTTGTTAAAAGGAAAAACATCCTTCAACTGAAAAGCAGGGTATTGCGCCTTTACAAAGGTAACTTTATCAGCTATAGGTGCCGTAATATGTTCAACGGCTGTGGGGAATGTATGTTCGGTGATCAGACTCAAATCATTATTGCACAAGAAATCAGCCACCGCTAAACGCTCTACTACAGGCAAATCTAAAAGCGCCTTTCCTAGTCTAAAATAACTGTAAATATATCTACTTGCCCATCTCCTGTCCGACGAGCCCATTTGCTTATTCTGTTTAAAATAAACAATTAGATGGCGGTGCAAAGGCAGCTTGCCATCGTAACTTGCTAAAACCTGCTCAAATGCTCGGATATGATGATGTACTTTCATTGGTTGATTTGTTGTTTAGTTTTTAGTTGGTTGGTTCATTAGTTCATTATGGAAACTGCAAATTGACAACTCGCAACCTATAACTTCTTATTTTTCTCCTTTATTCTATATTCCTATTCAATAATCCCTATTCCTAGTGGCTAGCCACTGATAACTAATCCACCTGACTTAGCGAAGTGTTCCTATACTGCAATAACATCAAATGTTTGTTATAAAAACCATACTCGGCATCGTAACCAAAATCAAAATCGTTGTGTAGGCCTTTATAGTTGTCCTTTACTAAAAAGTCGAGATAGTTTAAACCATGCTTGGCCATCAACTTTCCAAAATAATAGCCTGTATCAAAACCTTTAAAAGCATATTCTGTAGGTTCAAACTCATATTTGGCTCTATAGGCTTTAATGAAATCTACCACAGGCCTGCTTTTGTAATCAACATAGTAAGAGCTACTTAATACCGTTTGCAGATTTTGTAACTGATCGACATTATAGGTTTGTTTAGCCCAATTAGGATGCCCAAACAATTGGATAGGATACCCAACCACATTTTTCAATCGGTAAAGTTTTGTTAAGCTAGGACTCACAAAAGGAGCATCATCTGAACAAAGGATCACAGCATATTTTTTCCCCTTCACCATCTTGGTTTCGAAGATATAGGTAGAGGTAAACTCCTGTACTATAAAGCTAGGATGTTGCTGTGCGAACTGTTTCCTAATGGGAGCCGCAAATTGCTCATCAGATGATTTCTTCGTATTGATCAATACCACAATGCTTTGATCTGCTTTGTACTGTTTGGCAATATAATCAGCAATTTTAACGCCATGCTGATCAATGTTGTTGACGATCGAAATAAGGTAAGGATTGTTAAACTCCGCAGGTTTCGATGCGGCCAAAGGTGATACCATGGGCATTTTATGGGTTTCGGAGAACTGCGACATGTATTTAACTCCATCGGGAAAAATTGGACCGATGATTAAATTGCTAGCCTTTACTGCTTCTCGTTTACTTAAAGCTGCTAGCTGACTGTTATCGTCCCTACTGTCAAAAACGTTGACCTTAAAGTTTAATCCCTCATTAGCGGCCGAATCAATACCTAACATTAGGCCTTGATAAAAATCCAGCGCCATATCGGCTTTGCCAATTTGAGCTTTGGTAACGGTTTTTAGATTAAACTGGTTAAGTTGAAAAGGGATAAAAACACTGATATTACCTTGTGTAAACTTGGCAACAGGTTTTTGTTCAACAGGTTTAGCCGGGGCTGTTGCCACCGGCTTAGTTATTTTTGGCGAACACGCAGCAAATACTACGATGAAAGCTAATAAGTTTAAAAGCTTATTCCCACTCAATAGTTGCTGGCGGTTTCGAACTAATATCATACACAACTCGGTTAATTCCTTTTACTTTATTGATAATTTCATTGGATATTTTAGCGAGCACTGGATAAGGCAAATGGCACCAATCAGCGGTCATTCCATCTAAAGATTCAACAGCTCTTAACGCAATCACGTTTTCGTAGGTACGCTCATCTCCCATTACCCCTACTGAACGCACTGGCAAAAAGATAGCTCCGGCTTGCCAAATTTGGTCATACAAACCAGCATCTTTCAAGTTTTGGATATAGATATGGTCTGCTTCTTGCAATATCGCAATTTTCTCTGCAGTAACCTCTCCTATGATACGGATTCCCAAACCTGGACCTGGAAAAGGATGTCTGCCTAAGATAAACGATTCTAAGCCCAAAGTGTTTCCTACTCTACGTACTTCATCTTTAA
This sequence comes from Pedobacter sp. ASV17, assembly GCF_016429065.1. Classification (GTDB taxonomy): domain Bacteria; phylum Bacteroidota; class Bacteroidia; order Sphingobacteriales; family Sphingobacteriaceae; genus Pedobacter. The sequence goes on along the minus strand of NZ_JAELTX010000107.1, from coordinate 1,680 downwards.
ATAAAGTTTTTAGCGGCTCCACAACTTTAAGTTTCATAAAATCGGGCAAACCGCCTACATTATGGTGCGATTTAATAGTTGCCGATGGTCCTTTTACAGAAACCGACTCGATCACGTCAGGGTAAATAGTACCTTGTGCCAACCATTTTACATCTTGTATTTGGTGTGCTTCATCGTCAAATACTTCGATAAATACACGACCAATAATTTTACGTTTCTTTTCTGGATCTTCAACACCCGCTAGCTCACTTAAAAACCTATCCTTAGCGTCAACGCCTTTAATATTCAATCCGAAGTCTTTGTATTGCTCTAATACGCCTTCATATTCGTTCTTACGCAATAAACCGTTATCTACAAAGATGCAGTGAAGGTTTTTGCCAATGGCTTTGTGCAACAACACCGCAGCTACACTACTGTCTACACCGCCCGAAAGTGCTAATACTACTTTATCATCTCCCAATTGCGCTTTCAAATCAGCGATGGTCGTTTCGGCAAAAGCATCTGAAGTCCAATCTTGAACACAACCGCAAATACCAACCAAGAAGTTGTTCAACAACGTTTTACCATCGATACTGTGGGTTACTTCTGGGTGAAATTGAATAGCGTAGGTTTCTTCGCCTTTTACTTGATAGCCTGCCACCTTTACTTCTGGTGTACTGGCAATAATTTCGAAATGCTCAGGTACTTGGGTAATTGAATCACCGTGACTCATCCAAACTTGCGAATCAACCAAAATACCCTTAAACAATGGGTTTTCGTTATTCACGAAGCTCAGGTTAGCTCTACCGTATTCTCTAGTGGCTGATGCTTCTACATTTCCTCCACCTTGCTGTGCGATAAACTGTGCTCCATAACAAACTGCCAATAGTGGATAGCCTTTAAATAGGTTCAAATCTACAAAAGGTGCATCTTCTTGACGTACCGAGAATGGACTACCTGAAAGAATAACTCCTTTAACAGTGGAATCTAATTCTGGAATGTGGTTAAATGGATGAATTTCGCAGTACACATTTAGCTCGCGAACACGACGTGCAATCAGCTGTGTAAATTGCGAACCAAAATCGAGGATAATGATTTTTTCTAGCATGCGCAAAGGTAAGGAAATTTACGATTTTAGAGGTACGATTTTAATAGATATTAGTATTTAGATGGGAGTACCCAGTACTTGGCGTAATGCTTACTGTTTTGAAAAGCATTAATGGATTATTTTTTTGATACCACCTTAGGTATTTTAGTTTCGAAACATTAAGTTATATGTTTTTTTTACCACCTTAGACATCTAAGAGCATTTTAGTTTTGGAACATTAAGGTATGAAGGAACATTAAGTTAGATGTTTTTTTTCACCACCTTAGACACCTAAGAACATTTTAGTTTTGAATATTAAGGCGTGAAGGGTTATTAAGTAGTTATATATGCCTTAATTCCTTAATGGTTTATTTTGAACCACCTTAGACATCTAAGAGCATCTTAGTTTTGAATATTAAGACGTGAAGGGCTATTAAGTGGTTATATATGCCTTAATTTTTAATGCTTTATTTTGAACCACCTTAGGCACCTAAGAACATTTTAGTTTTGAATATTAAGGCGTGAAGGGTTATTAAGTAGTTATATATGCCTTAATTCCTTAATGGTTTATTTTGAACCACCTTAGACATCTAAGAGCATCTTAGTTTTGAATA
>NZ_JAELTX010000906.1 GCF_016429065.1 Pedobacter sp. ASV17 | reverse complement strand
CCCCCCCCCCCCCCCCCCCCCCCCCCCCCCCCCCCCCCCCCCCCCCCCCCCCCCCCCCCCCCCCCCCCCCCCCCCCCCCCCCCCCCCCCCCCCCCCCCCCCCCCCCCCCCCCCCCCCTTTTTACTCATCCGGCGACCACCGAGATCTACACACCGGCTCAGTCGTCGGCAGCGTCAGATGTGTATAAGAGACAGCTATAAAGTAACCACCAGCGCTGGAAAAGAAATCACTTTCTTAGATACACCAGGTCACGAAGCCTTTACGGCCATGCGTGCTCGTGGTGCTAAGGTAGCCGATATTGCGATTATTGTAGTGGCTGCG
>NZ_JAELTX010000905.1 GCF_016429065.1 Pedobacter sp. ASV17 | reverse complement strand
CCCCCCCCCCCCCCCCCCCCCCCCCCCCCCCCCCCCCCCCCCCCCCCCCCCCCCCCCCCCCCCCCCCCCCCCCCCCCCCCCCCCCCCCCCCCCCCCCCCCCCCCCCCCCCCCCCCCCTTTTTACTCACCCGCCCCCCACCGAGATCTACACACCGGCTCAGTCGTCGGCAGCGTCAGATGTGTATAAGAGACAGTAACCCCCTTAGCGGTAGTGCGAGCATTGGTTTCACATCTACCGTAGAATTTGACGAAATTCAAATTGTATTTGATTCAGGTCTAATTTCGGCTAGTTTAGGCGGTACCTATAATATTTATTATGCC
>NZ_JAELTX010000904.1 GCF_016429065.1 Pedobacter sp. ASV17 | reverse complement strand
ACTCTCAAAAAAATCTTGTGATAGGTTTTTTCGGCCAAGTCGTTGGGCACAATCGCAAAATCAATGGTTAGCTTATTTGCAGTGCTGGCTTTGGATACGAGGGAAGTTTTACCATTGTCCTTTACCCCTGTCTCTTATACACATCTGACGCTGCCGACGACTGAGCCGGTGTGTAGATCTCGGTGGTGGGCGGGTCAGTAAAAAGGGGGGGGGGGGGGGGGGGGGGGGGGGGGGGGGGGGGGGGGGGGGGGGGGGGGGGGGGGGGGGGGGGGGGGGGGGGGGGGGGGGGGGGGGGGGGGGGGGGGGGGGGGGGGGGGGGGG
>NZ_JAELTX010000106.1 GCF_016429065.1 Pedobacter sp. ASV17 | reverse complement strand
TTAATTTTTCTTAATTCCTTAATGGTTTACTATTCAAGCTAGGATAAAGCCGTTTTATTTTTGAAACATTAAGACATTAAATTTCATTAAGAGTATGGCTTAATTTTTCTTAATTCCTTAATGGTTTGCTATTCAAGCTAGGATAAAGCAGTTTTATTTTTGAAACATTAAGACATTAAAATTCATTAAGAGCAAGGCTTAACTTTCTTAATTCCTTAATGGTTTTATTCAAGCTACAATCAAGCGGTTTTGCTTTTGAAACATTAAGGCATTAAATTTCATTAAGAACAGTGCTTAATTTTCTTAATTCCTTAATGGTTTATATTTTAAGACGAAGCAACGTCATCGCTGGTCACCGTCACAATTGCATCACGCAAATTATAGTTGGAAGCCATTACCTCGCCATAAGCGCCTGTGCTTCTAATCGCAATCAGATCATTTCTAAAGGTTTCTGGCAATGCAACTTCTTTTCCGAAGCAGTCGGTGCTTTCGCAAATTGGCCCTACTACATCATACTTAACAGCATTAGATTGCTGACTCAAATTTTCAATCTGATGGTAAGCTTGATATAGTGCTGGGCGCATCAATTCGGTCATACCAGCATCCAATACAATAAAATTCTTTTTCTTACCATTCTTTACATAAAGCACACGGCTAATCAATGATGAAGATTGACCTACCAATGCCCTGCCCAATTCAAAATGCACTTCTTGATGAGGTTTGATGTCTAAGAAATCTGAGAAGATCTTGAAATAAGCTTCAAAGTTAGGGATCTGCGCATTAGGATGGTGATAGTCAATGCCTAAACCGCCGCCTACGTTCAATATTTTAACCGTAAAACCTTTATCTTCAAACCAAGCCGCAAACTCATTTACCCTCACACAAAGGTTTTTGTACACGTCTAAATTGGTGATCTGTGAACCAATATGAAAGTGGATTCCTACAAATTCTAAATTGGCAGAAACGTTCAAAATATCTGCTGCTGCTGGCATGTCCCACGAGTTGATCCCGAACTTGTTCTCATCTAAACCAGTGGTAATGTTAGCGTGTGTATGTGCATCAACGTTAGGATTGATACGGATAGCCACCTTCGCTATTTTCTGTTTTTTCTCCGCTAAATCGTTAATCACCTGCAATTCTTGCAATGACTCCACGTTAAAGCAAAAAATATCTTGGTCTAGGGCATAGTTAATTTCCCTATCTGATTTACCTACGCCTGCAAAAACCACTTTGTTTTTCGCAAAACCACTTTCAATCGCCTTTCTTACCTCGCCACCACTTACACAGTCGGCGCCAAAACCAGTTTCTTTAATTTTCGCTAAAACCTTGTCGTTAAAGTTGGCTTTCATGGCATAATGCACATGGAAATGATAAGTATTCGCAGCATTACTACAAGTTTCTAACGTGTCGTGCAACAAGTTAAGGTCGTAATAATAAAATGGCGTTTCTAAATTTGAAAAATGTGCTATATCTTTATCCGAAAACATAATCTTGAAATTTATACTCATCCTCTTCCTTGCCTTTTTAGGTTTTATCTATGCGGGTAACTACATCGACTATCGTCAAGGTAACATTAGCCGCAGAGAATTTGAAAGAAGAGTTCGTATCTCAATTGTACTGATATTAATCGTTATTTTTATCTATTTCTACTATCGTTGATGTCGAAAAGTAGTTTTTATAACCTTATAGGTTTATCGACACATCGCCTATAAACCTATAAGGTTTTTAATTTTTAAGCATTATTCAAAAATCCTGTCGTGCAGGCTTCTTAATGCTTCAACCTTATCTTCAGTTTTTACCAATAAAGAAATGTTGTAAGCACTACCACCGTAAGAAATCATTCTTACTGGAATATGTTTGATCGAATCCAATACTTTCGCAGCAAAACCATGTTTCTCGGCGCCGAAATCACCCACTACACAAACAATGGTTTGGTCTCTGTCTAATTCAACACTACCAAAAGAGTTTAATTCCTCTACAATTTTATCTAGGTTATCCGTAAAATCAATGGTTAAAGACACGGCAACCTCCGAAGTGGTAATCATGTCAATTGGCGTTTTGTAACGTTCGAAAACCTCAAAGACCTTACGCAAGAAACCATAGGCCAATAACATTCGGCTCGATTGGATTTTAATTGCCGTAATGCCATCTTTAGCAGCAATAGATTTGATTTTTCCTTTTTCGCTATCTGCACTAATTACTGTTCCTAAGGCTTTTGGCTCCATGGTATTGAGCAAACGCACTGGAATTTTATATTTCTGTGCAGGAAATACCGATTGTGGGTGCAAAATTTTAGCGCCAAAATAAGCCAACTCTGCAGCCTCATCAAATGACAGGTGAGAAATAGGTTTGGTACCTTTCACCACACGAGGGTCGTTGTTGTGCATGCCGTCAATATCCGTCCAAATCTGAACCTCATCCGCTAAAATAGCTGCGCCTAACAATGAAGCGGTATAATCGCTACCACCACGACGTAGGTTATCCACCTCGCCAAAACTATTTCTGCAAATAAAACCTTGAGTGATGAATAATTTGTTCTCAGGGTTTGCTTCCAAAATTGGCGTTAAATTCTTCGTTGTATAAGGAATTACAGGTTCATTATCCTCATCAATTTTCATGAAATCCAAAGCGGGTAACAATACCGAAGGCACACCAATAGATTTTAGGTATACATGGTAAAGCGTGGTCGAAAGTAATTCGCCTTGCGCCAAAACCACTTTGTCTTCAATAGCTGTAAAAACGTTGTTAGCCAAAGAAAGCAGGAAGTTGAAATGATAATCAACCACTTCTTGACCTTGTTCTCTGAACTCGCCAGCTGGCAAAAGTTCTATCACGAACTCGTTGTACTTCTCTTGTAAAGCTTTAATTAATTCAGTGCCCTTCTTCTTGTCCTCCTTCAGTAACGCATTTGAGATTTCAACCAAACTATTTGTAGTTCCAGACACTGCTGATAATACTACAATCTGTCTTTCTGATGGATCAATGATATCCAACAGTTTTTTCATACGTTCTGGGCTACCAACCGAGGTACCACCGAATTTTAAAATTTTCATTTTTGAGTTATAGAATATAGAATTTTATTATAATTGTAACGGGGCGTGAAAATAAATAAAAGACTGTTAATTTTAGTCAAAGTATCGAAATAAAATGTGGTTTTTTTAATTTTGACCCAACCCTACCGAATATTATTTGTTTCTCCTATCGACATTAACCCTAATTTAATATGCAGTTAGATCCACAAACGCAAACAACCATACAAGCGTGGCTTGATGGAAATTACGACGAAATCACCAAATCAGCTATTCAAAAATTGTTAGATCAAGAAGCTTATACCGAGCTTACTGATGCGTTTTACAAGAACTTGGAATTTGGTACGGGTGGTTTAAGAGGAATTATGGGCGCTGGTTCAAACCGAATCAACAAATATACCATTGGTACAGCCACGCAAGGTCTTGCCAATTACCTACTAAAGAAATATCCAAGTGAGAAGATTTGCGTAGCCATTGCACATGACAGCCGAAATAATTCGGATGTGTTTGCCAAGATTACTGCCGATGTATTTTCGGCCAATGGGATCAAGGTTTATTTCTTTTCGGCCTTACGTCCTACCCCTGAGCTTTCCTTTGCCATTCGCGAACTGGGTTGTAAAAGTGGTGTAATGCTTACTGCTTCGCACAACCCTAAAGAATATAACGGATACAAAGCCTACGGGGCTGATGGTGGTCAGTTTACTTCTCCAGATGATAAAATGGTGATGGATGAAGTAGCTGCTATCCAAAATATTGATGAAGTAAAATTTGATAGCATTGATAGCAATATCGAATTGATTGGTGAAGAAATCGATCAAAAATATCTGAATAAAATTACGGCACTTTCGGTATCTCCTGATGCTATTGAAAGACAGAAAAACCTAAAAATTGTTTATTCGCCTATTCATGGTACGGGCATTACTTTGGTGCCAAAGGCATTAGAGCAGTTTGGCTTTACCAATGTAACCATTGTAGAAGAACAAAGTAAGCCAGATGGTAATTTCCCAACCGTAGTTTATCCAAACCCTGAAGAGAAGGAAGCTTTAACCCTTGCACTTAAAAAAGCACAGGAAATAGATGCTGATTTGGTTTTGGCAACAGATCCAGATGCTGACCGTGTAGGGATTGCTGTTAAAAATACTGATGGCGAGTTTGTATTGCTAAATGGTAACCAAACGGGAAGCTTATTGGTGAATTACGTTTTAACTGCTTGGCAGGAAAAAGGCAAGCTGACTGGAAAAGAGTATGTGGTGAGTACCATTGTAACGACTAGCTTGATTAAAGCCATTTGTAAGGAAAAAGGGGTAGAATATTTTGAAACACTTACGGGTTTTAAATGGATCGGTAAAGTAATGACCGAGCTTTTAGGCAAAAAGACCTTTATTGTGGGTGGCGAAGAAAGTTATGGTTACCTAGTGGGTGATTTGGTACGTGATAAGGATGCTGTGATTTCATGTGCATTTATTGCAGAAATGACCGCTTTTTATAGAGACAAGGGCAGTAGCTTATTTGAAGCCATGATTGAAATGTATGTGAAATATGGCATGTACAAAGAAGATTTAGTGGCCATCACCAAAAAAGGCAAAACAGGTGCCGAGGAAATTAAAGCAATGATGGAGAAGTTTAGAAACAATCCTCCTGCTAGCCTTGGTGGTTCAGCGGTAGTTACCTTAAAGGATTACGAACTAAGTAAGGAAACTGATATTAAAACTGGTACAAGCAAGGAATTAGCTATTCCTAAATCGGATGTTTTACAATTTATTACAGAAGATGGCAGCATCATTTCTGCCCGTCCTAGCGGCACCGAACCTAAAATTAAATTTTACTGCAGCGTAAACGAACCGCTAGCTCGCAAAGAAGATTTTAAAGCGACTGAACAAAAGCTAAGCGAAAAGATCAAAACCATTATGCAGGATTTACAGGCATAAAATGATAGGGCTTACCATTTATAATAATGGTAAGCCCTATTTAAATCGTTCTCTCGTATGAAAAGATTTGTCTACATACTTTTCTCTATTGTAGTTGGTTTCCAAAGTGCCAACGCTCAAAATACAATCCGTAATTATGTTGTCAATTATGGTAGCATAAATAACAAAGGGCAACAATTAGTCACTCTTCGTAAATTTCATCAATCGGGTAAAACCAAGTATTTTGCGGTAAATGTCAATAGTTTACAAACACTGTTAGTTGATTCGACCACGGTTTCTGTAACTCCTGCTACTTGGCTTCAATTAAGTAATACGTTTTCTAAAACTCCTTACTTTAAGGCTATTACCAAAGCCAATGCTCAATCATTCAGTTTGCAGGATGCTGGACTCATACATGGCTTCCCAAAAGAGCAAGGCATTACCTTAACCATTGATTTATGTCCTTCTCATAAACCCTTAGATAGAAGCATTTTTTCTTCGCTAGTGGCAGCTTATGCAAAAATTGAGCAACCTGTTCCAGTGGCCTTATCTATTTCGGGAAAATTTCTGCTCACCCATCAAAATGATATCAATTGGTTGAAACAGTTGGAAAACAATGGACAAATTAAAATCACTTGGATCAATCATACTTTTACTCACTATTACAATCCCAAAGAACCTTTGGCAGATAACTTTCTGTTGAAACCTGGTACTAACATCTCCTACGAGGTGCTGGCCTTAGAAAAGGCTTTGTTAAATAATGGCTCCTTACCGTCTATATTTTTCAGGTTTCCTGGCTTAGTTTCAAATAATACTGTGGTTCAAACGATTACTGGTTTTGGCTTAATTCCCATCGGTAGCGATGCTTGGTTGGCCAAAGGCCAGTTGGCAAATAATGGCACTATAGTACTTATTCACGGCAATGGCAATGAACCACTTGGTGTGCAGGATTTTATTAAGTTGTTGAACAGCAATAAAAACAAAGTGCTAAAGCGACAATGGTTGATGTATGATTTGGGAGAAACGGTAAAAGATGAATTTCAGTAAAGCTGAATAAAACAAACCTCGCAGGTTTTAAAAAACTGCGAGGTTTAGGCATTTATATTGTTGTAGAAACGTAGTTAAATAAACCTGATAGTAGCGAAAATACTTTTTGTTGGTTGGTCGGTTCCTCAGACTGTCATGCTGAGTTTATCGAAGCATCTGCAAGTGATGGAAGATATCCTTCGATGACCTGTCCCGATTGTTCGGGAGGCTCAGGATGATAAGTTTGACCAATAAAAAAGATATAAACAAGGCCAGTTTTTAGATTATCATTTGTAGGTCAACACATTGCTGCCTCAAAAAATATATTATCAACAGCGCAGAAACAACGGCAATATTTTCTTACCTTTGTATCCCGTACAAAAAGCAACAAAATGTATTTGTTGCACCAAAAATTCATTCATGACTAAGTATATTTTTGTTACGGGCGGTGTTACTTCCTCATTAGGAAAAGGCATCATCTCCGCTTCTTTAGCTAAACTTTTACAGGCCAGAGGTTACCGAGTAACCATCCAAAAGTTCGATCCATATATCAATATTGATCCAGGAACTTTGAACCCTTATGAGCATGGCGAATGTTTTGTTACCGAAGATGGCGCAGAAACAGACTTGGATTTGGGGCATTATGAGCGTTTCTTAAATGTTCCTACTTCTCAAGCAAATAACATTACTACAGGTCGTATTTACCAAAACGTGATCAACAAAGAACGTCAAGGTGAATTTTTAGGAAAAACAGTACAGGTAGTTCCGCATATTACCGACGAAATTAAGCGCAACATGCGTATTTTGGGCGAAAGTGGCGATTATGATATCGTAATCACTGAAATTGGCGGAACGGTTGGTGATATTGAATCATTACCATTTGTAGAGGCAGTGCGTCAGTTTAAATGGGAAGAAGGTAACAACAATGCCATCGTAATCCATTTAACCTTGGTGCCATTTTTAGCTGCTGCAGGTGAATTGAAAACCAAGCCAACGCAACACTCTGTTAAAGCATTATTGGAATATGGTATCCAACCAGATATTTTGGTTTGTAGAACAGAACACCATATTAGTCAGGATATTAAAAGAAAAATTGCATTATTTTGTAACGTTAACATCAACGCGGTAGTCGAATCGATGGATGCATCAACTATTTATGATGTGCCTTTGTTGATGTATAAAGAGCAGCTGGACAAAACGGTGTTGAGCAAATTGAAGCTTCCTACTAAGGCCGAGCCTGATATGGAAAGCTGGAAAGATTTCTTGGGTCGTTTGAAAAATCCTACTTCTGATGTGAAAATCGGTTTGGTAGGTAAATATGTTGAATTGCCTGATGCTTATAAATCTATCACAGAGGCTTTTATTCATGCTGGTGCTAAAAATGAATGTAAGGTTCGTGTAGAATATATTCCTTCGGAGAGTATCTATGCGGAGAATGTAAAAGAAAAATTGGGTCATTTAGATGGCGTGTTAGTGGCTCCAGGATTTGGTAGCCGTGGTATTGAAGGTAAAATTGATGCCATTAAATATGTAAGGGAAAACAATGTACCTTTCTTTGGTATTTGTTTGGGAATGCAGTGCTGTGTAATTGAATTTGGTAGAAACGTGTTAGGTTTAGCTAATGCGAATACTACTGAAATTGATGAAAATGCGCCTCATCCAGTAATTAACATGATGGAAGAGCAAAAAAGCATTACTACTAAAGGTGGTACCATGCGTTTGGGAGCTTATCCTTGTGATGTTAAAAAAGGAACTAAAGCTTTTGCTGCTTATGGCAAACAACATATCTCTGAGAGACACCGTCATCGTTATGAGTTCAATAACAAATATTTAGAACAATATGAAGCAGCTGGAATGATTGCTTCGGGGATTAACCCAGAGAGTAATTTAGTGGAAATTGTAGAATTAAAAAACCATCCTTTTTTCGTTGGTGGACAGTTTCACCCAGAATTAAAATCGACAGTTGCTAATCCTCACCCACTTTTTATTAAATTTGTCGCAGCTGCAATGGAGCATGCGAAAAAGAAAACGAATTAATAGCAGTATCAAAACAATATAATGGATAGAAATACTTTCACGGGTCTGTTCCTGATTATGGTTATTTTGGCCGCTGGTGTGTTCTTTATGAGACCATCGGAAGCTGAAGTGAAGAAAGAACAACAGGTTCAAGACTCGATTAAAAGAGCAGGTGCTAAACCCGCTAACAATCAAGCAAAATCAGAAACGCTTACAACTACTACTACCCCAACGGTAGATTCGGCTGCCTTAAAAGGTCCTTTTGGTGGAAACATCAGCGGAACTGAGCAAACCACCACTCTTGAAAACGAAAACCTAAAAGTTACTTTTAGCAATTTAGGTGGTAAAATTCAATCTGTAGAGGTTAAAAATCAAGAAACTTATGGCAAACAGCCTGTGGTTTTATTCAGCGGCGACCAAAACAAATTTGGCTTAAAGCTTAACATTAACGGAAAAGTAGTTAATACCAACGATTTATATTTTACGGCAACAAAAACTGGCAACGGGATTACCATGCGTGCCAACTATAGTGCTGATAAATATGTAGATTTTGTTTATACGGTTCCTGCCAAAACTTATAATGTTGATTTTAACATTAGTCTTAATGGCTTAAACCAAGTATTACAGGGAAACAATGTTGCTTTGAACTGGGAAACTACGTTGTTGCAACAAGAAAAAGATGCTAAAAAAGAGCAGGAACACTCTGGTCCATATTATAAATACGTAGGAGAAAATCCTGATCATTTAAATCTTCACAAAGACGAGAAGAAAGATATTACAGAAGGAAAAATTGAGTGGTTCTCGTTCAAGCAGCACTTTTTTACTTCGGTGTTAATTCCTGCCATACCTTTCGAAAAAGGAGATTTAGAAGTTAAAGTGGCTACAGAGCCTGGTAAAATAAAATGGTATAATGCTGATATGCAATTGCCATTTAATCAATTGGCAGCTCAAAATTATAGCTTCAAGTTTTATTTCGGTACTAACAAGTTCGAGACCTTGAAAGAGCAAGGTCACGAATTGGAGAAACAAATTGACTTGGGTTACTGGCCATTGAAGTATATCAACCGTTTCGTTGTTTTACCTGTGTTCAACTTCTTGGAAGGTTTTGGATGGGGCTACGGTCTAATCATTTTGGTGTTAACCATTCTTTTAAAACTTGCCATGTCGCCGTTGACTTACAAATCATATGTCTCTATGGCTAAAATGAGGGTTTTAAAACCTGAAATGGACGAAATTAAGGCAAAAGTTGGTGAAGATAATCCTACCCTTTTACAACAAGAGTATTTGAAGTTGTACAAGCAAGTAGGCGTTAATCCATTAGGTGGTTGTTTGCCAATGTTGCTACAGTTACCATTTGTAATGGCCTTCTTCTTCTTCTTTCCTAACTTGTTTGAATTAAGAGGTGAAAGCTTCCTTTGGATGAAAGACCTTTCTACTTACGATAATTTCATCAACTTTGGTTTTAACGTTCCTTTCATTGGCGACCACTTGAGTTTGATGTGTATTTTGATGACCATTTCTACATTGATCTACACTTACTTTAACAACCAAATTTCAGGTGCTACTGGTCAAATGAAATACATTGGTTACATTATGCCAATCATTTTCTTAGGGGTGTTAAACAGCTACCCTTCTGGTTTGAACTACTATTATTTCTTAGCAAACATGTTGACTTTCTTGCAACAGTTTTTGATTAGAAAAATGGTAAATGATGATAAAATTCATGCGATATTGCAAGACAATAAAGCAAAGCCGAAAACAGAGAAAAAGAAAACTGGTTTCCAAGCTCGTTTAGAAGACTACATGCGTCAACAACAGCAACAAGCAAATCAGAAAAAGAAATAACTGAGAACATCACAACAAAACAAATAGATGAAAAGCCCCGCATTTGCGGGGCTTTTCTCGTTTACAGTCATAAGGCCAAAATCAGTTCTTGATCTCTCAGTGTTTAAAACTTCTATGTTTATGTTTCATTTTACAGGGTGCTTATGTAAAATTTCCCTTAACATTTGTTTAGAGGCACTTTTATTATCATTTTTAGCTTAAATTAACCGACAAATTAAACTGACTTTTTAAAACAACATGCAAAAGAAACTCTTTTTGTTTTTTGTGCTATTCAGCAGCGCTGTTTATGCACAAAAAAAGCCACTAGATCATAGCGTTTATGATGGATGGGAATCCGTGGGGGCCAAACAACTGTCAAACAATGGTATATGGGCGGCTTATGCCATCAACCCACAGGAAGGTGACGGTAATTATTATTTTCAAGAAACCATTACACCAAGTGGACGTAAAATAAAAGTACCTAGAGGTACAAATTTGACGTTTAGCAATGATTCTAAGTTTGCGGCACTTGCTATTAAGCCACTTTTTAAAGATGTAAGAATGGCTAAAATCAAGAAGAAAAAACCAGAAGAGCAAACTAAAGATACTTTGGCTATTTTAAACTTAACTACATTAAACGTAACCAAAGTACCTCGTGTGAAATCATTTTCATTTCCAGATAAAGGAGCTTCTGTGATTGCTTATAATTTGGAAAAGCCATTAGATACCAGTAAAAAAGCTAGGCCATCAACACCTCCAACAGAGCAAAAAAATGATTTGGATTGGCTTTTTGCAGACGAAACTCCAGGTGCTGGAGCAGCATCTAAAGAAGGTTCTGATTTAATCGTAAAGAACCTAACTACAGGTATTGAAAAGACTTATAAATATGTAACTGATTATACTTTCAGTAAAAATGGTAAGTTGCTAGTATTTGCTTGTTCAGGCTCTAAAAAAGATAAAGAGGCTAAACATGGCGTGTTTTTATTAAATACGGAGAAATGGACCTTGAAAACTTTGGTGAAAGACAAAGGAAATTTTAAAGGTTTTACCTTTGATGATGACAGCGAGCACTTAGCTTTTTTGGGAGAAACAGATCCAGAGAAGAAAGAGATTAAAGATTTTAATATCTATTATAATTCATTAACCTTGGACACTGCCCAAATTTTAGTAGATAATGAATCTACTGGATTGCCAGATAAATATGTGGTAAGTGGTGATGGAAGAGTTAATTTCAGCAAAGATGGCTCGAAGTTATTCTTTGGTATTGCTCCTGTTAAAAAACCAAAGGACACTACTTTGGTAGATTTTGAAAATGCAAAACTTGATATTTGGGGTTATAAAGATGATTATTTGCAAACGGTGCAGTTGAAGAACGCCGACAGAGAATCTAAAAAAACATACCTTTCTGCGATTGATGTTTTCAGTTCAGATCCAAAAGTTATTCCATTAACAGACGTAAAATTACCTGAGGCCAGTTTGGTAAATGAAGGTGATGCTTCTTATGTATTGGCTTCAACAGACTATGGTAATCGTATTGCCTCGCAATGGACAGGTGGTACCAAAAGAGATTACTATTTAGTAGATGTTAAAACAGGTAGTCGTAAAAAGATTATCGAAGGTTTAAATGGTAATGTTCAGGCATCGCCTAATGGCCAATATATCCTTTATTTCAATAGAGAAAATGGCAACTGGTACACTTATCAAGTGGCAACCGCTAAAGTGACTTTGTTGAATAACAACATGGCGGTGAAGTTTGCTGACGAAGATAATGATGTGCCTGATTTTGCCAGCAGCTATGGCATGGCAGGTTGGACCGAAGAGGATAAATTGGTACTGATCAATGACCGTTATGATGTATGGGCTTTCTCTCCTGATGGAAAATCAGCTCCTAAAAACATTACCATCGGTTTTGGTCGTTCAAATAACATCACGCTTCGTGTAGAAAGAATTAGTGTAGGTGGTGATAGATTGATGGGCATGAGAAATACTGGCGGTAATAGTGATGATCGTTTCTTTAAAAAGAATGAAGTGCTATACTTTGATGCCTTAAACAACGCAACGAAAGAAAACGGTATTTTCCGTAAAGCCATTAACGACAATAAACTTCCTGAGCAACTGGTGATGGAGAAGGCTAAGTTTTCTGCATTGTCGAAAGCCAAGGATGCAGATATGTTTATCTACGATAAAGGAAGCTATATCAATTCTCCAGATGTTTATATTTCGAAGGATTTTAAAACAGCAACCAAATTAAGCAGTACCAATCCTCAACAAGCTAATTACAACTGGGGAACTTCTGAATTAGTGAAATGGACTACTCCAAAAGGCTATAAATCGGAAGGTATTTTGTATAAACCAGAAAACTTTGATCCAAATAAGAAGTATCCGATGATTGTGTATTTCTACGAGAAACTTTCTGATGGCTTATATACTTACAACGCCCCTGCTCCTACACCATCGCGTTTGAACATTCCTTTCTTTGTGAGTAATGGTTATTTGGTTTTTGCACCAGATATTAGCTATGAAACTGGTCATCCAGGAAAATCTGCAGAAGAGTTCATCAATTCTGGAGTTGAGTATTTGAAAAAGAACGCTTGGGTTGACGGTACTAAAATTGGTATCCAAGGTCAAAGCTGGGGTGGTTACCAAGTGGCACACTTGATTACCGTAACTAACATGTACGCTGCTGCTTGGGCTGGTGCTCCTGTAGTAAACATGACATCGGCTTATGGTGGTATCCGTTGGGAAAGCGGTATGAACCGTCAGTTTCAATATGAGAAAACACAAAGCAGAATTGGTGCTACTTTATGGGAAAAACCTGAGTTATATATCGAGAATTCACCTTTATTTAACTTCCCTAAAGTAAATACACCAGTAGTGGTAATGGCAAATGATGCTGATGGTGCAGTGCCATGGTACCAAGGTATTGAAATGTTCACTGGTTTACGTCGTTTAGGCAAACCTGTTTGGTTGTTGAACTACAACAACGAAGCGCATAACTTAGTACAACGTCAAAACAGAAAAGATATCCAAATTCGTGAGCAACAGTTTTTCGACTACTATTTGAAAGGTGCCAAAGCGCCAGTTTGGATGGTAGGTGGTATTCCTGCTACCGAAAAAGGTAAAACTTGGGGTTTTGAACTAACTGACGAGAAGCCATAGTCAATTCGCAGTTTTCAGTTCACAGGAACTGACAGTCGATCTATAAGCCTATCAATATTACAATCGCCATTGCGGGTAAGGAAGTAAACTCTACTTCTTATACTCGCAATGGCGATTTTTCTTTAACTTCGGTTTTAAATGAATATCCAAACTATCCTCACTAACTATTCAAGCTTCGAAGAAAAGACTTTGACCAATCGTTTTTTCAAACACGAAGATATTGTACCGTTAATTAAACAGCTACCTCCTACTTTCTCTATCAATACACTTGGTCATTCCGTTAAAGGAAGAAGTATACAAGCCGTAAAATGGGGAAATGGAAAAACTAAGGTGATGTTGTGGAGCCAAATGCATGGGGATGAAGCAACGGGAACCATGGCTTTGTTTGATTTGTTCAACTTCCTACAACAGGATAATGAAATGGTGAAGTTGCTCCACGAAAACTGCCAGTTGTTGATGATTCCTATGGTAAATCCCGATGGTGCTGCCGTGTTTACTCGTAGAAATGCACAGCAAATTGACATCAATAGAGATTTTATTCAAACCGCTAGTCCTGAAGCAAAAATATTAAAGAAAAGCAGGGCTGATTTTGCCCCTGATTTTGGTTTTAACCTGCACGACCAAACAACCTTGTGGAGCGTGGATGAAACATTGAAACCCGCGACCCTTTCGTATTTGGCACCAGCTTATGATAAGGCACTTTCTGTAAATAAAACCCGTGAAAATGCCATGTTGGTGATTGCCGATATGTTCAAAGAGCTTAATCTATTGCTGCCTCAACATATCGGGCTTTTTGATGATGAATACGAGCCTCGCGCTTTTGGCGATAATTTCCAGCTTGCGGGAACTTCCACCATTTTAATTGAAGCTGGAGGTTATCAAAACGATCCAGAAAAGCAACAGATCAGGAAGTACTATTTTGCCTCCATCCTATCGGGATTGGTATCCATTGCGAGTAAAAGCTATGAAAAGCAGCACACTTCCAGTTACTTCGCTATTCCTCAAAACAACAAACAGATCTTTCATATTATGATCCATAACCTCCTTTTAGATGGGATTAAAGTGAGTGTAGGTATTAATTATGATGAATGCCCGAACGATGATGGCATGAGTACTTATAAATCCTATAGCATCCAAGATATTGGAGATTTGAGTTTCTGTGACGCTTATGAGGTTTTCGATGCTGATAACTGTGAAGTAAAAGGAACGATTACCTTTAATAAAGCTGCTGATTTTGAATTGCTAATGGACAAGCAAAGTATATTAACTTTCAAAGAAGGACAAAAATCGATTTTGTTTTAACCATATAGAAACATAGATATAGCCCGTTTTACTATGTGTCTATGTGTTTAATTTTAATTGCTTTCATCAACTTATCTGTTTTGTTTTAACCACATAGACACATAGATGTGATTGCTCAACTGTATGCCCTATAAGGTTCATTTTTATTCTTTGTTTTTAACCATATAGCAACGTACGCTTCGTCTTTTGCTATGTGTTTAATTTTAAAATTTCTTTTATTTAACCACATAGACACAATAGGTGTGGTTGCGTAATTATATGACCATAAGGTTCATTCTTATCCACTCTTTATTTTTAAAATTGCTGGACATCTTTTATATTAGGTTATCTATCTACATTGCCTATGATAACCAAAAAGTTTCTAAACGAATTAACCTATGAAGTAATAGGTAGCGCAATTGAAGTACATAAGGCCATGAGAGTTGGCCTGTTAGAGAACGTGTATTGTCAGTGTATGAGAGAAGAACTTTCGCATCGCGGAATCAATTTTCTATCAGAAATGAAAATACCCGTCATTTACAGAAATAAAACACTAAATGTTGATTTTAGGTGTGACCTATTTGTGGAAGATTGCCTTGTGGTAGAATTAAAAGCCGTAAAGGAAATGAATGTAATTTTCGAGGCGCAACTTCTAACTTATATGAAATTGCTACATGCACCCAAAGGTATTCTATTCAACTTTCATAGTGCCAACTTATTCAATGGTGGACAAAAAACTTTTGTGAATGAATATTTTACCAATTTATTGTCGGATTGAGCCTTGATTAATTCATTAATTTCCTGCAAAAACACTAAATTCAACGCATAAAACTAAACAACAAATGGCATTAAGTAGAATTTGGTCCGCATTTATCATTGTTGCTATTGTAGTAGCTGCAATCAAATGTTTCTTTTTTGGACAAACTGAAATTTTTAGCTGGATGGTAATTGGTAAAGCTGATGATCCTACCAACTTAACCAAGGTTGATGGCGTCATACAGACCTGTTGGAATGCCGTAGAAATGTGCTTGAAACTGATTGGTGTTTTAGCCTTTTTCATGGGCTTAATGAGCATCGCCGAAAAAGCGGGCGGCATTCGTTTATTGTCAAAAATTGTAGGTCCTTTTTTCTCTAAACTGTTTCCAGAAGTACCCAAAGGACATCCCGCTACTGGACATATGGTGATGAACTTTTCTGCCAATTTATTAGGATTGGACAATGCGGCCACCCCTTTTGGTTTAAAGGCTATGGAAAGCTTACAGGAACTTAATCCCAATAAAGAAACGGCCAGTAACTCGCAAATTATGTTTTTGTGCTTGCATGCTGCTGGTTTAAGTTTAATCCCTGTAAGTGTAATTGCTTTAAGAGCCTCGTCCAACGCTTCGGATCCTACTGATATTTTTATTCCTTGTTTAATAGTGACTTTTGTGGGTACTTTAACGGCCATGTTAATTGTTTCGTTCAAACAAAAAATCAATATCTTCCAGCCCATTATTTTAGGATGGATTTTGAGCATTAGTGCTGTCATTGGTTTGCTGGTTTGGTACATTACTACCTTGGGTTCAAAAGAAATTACTTCCTTTTCTGGCCTGTTGAGCAGTGGTGTTATCTTGTTTATTGTATTGGCTATTTTACTGGGTGGCGTTTATAAAAAAATTGATGTTTTTGATGCTTTTGTAGATGGTGCCAAAGGTGGATTTGAAACCGCTGTAAAGATCATTCCGTATTTAGTAGGAATGTTGGTGGCCATTAGCATGCTACGTACCAGTGGTACTTTTGATGTGGTGATTTTAGGAATTAAGAACGTCTTTACCTTTTTAGGAGCTGATACGAGATTTGTGGAAGCATTACCAACGGCATTGATCAGACCTTTAAGTGGTGGTGGTGCCAGAGGAATGATGGTGGATACGATGACTGCTTATGGTCCAGATTCTTTTGCCAGCAGGTTATCTGGTATCTTCCAGGGAGCTGCCGATACTACCTTTTATGTGATTGCGGTTTACTTTGGTTCTGTTTCTGTTAAAAACACTCGCTATGCGGTAGGTACCATGTTATTGGCAGATTTAGCTGGTGTTTGTACCGCTATTGGCTTGGCTTATTTGTTTTTTGGGAATAGTTAAATAGATTTCAAATCTTATTATAAAAAAAAAGCCGCATCAGTTTTTGATGCGGCTTTTTTAATTTTGATGAGTTAATTATACCCAGGGTTTTGTTGTGCCTTTATTTGAGGATTTGCATTAATTTCCGATTGAGAGATAGGTAATATTGTTTTGTAGAAAGTTCTATCAATCGTTTTAGGCCTTAATGTAGCTGGAATAGACAGACCTCCAAATTCATCATTAAAAGTAATCGATTTGCCTGTTCTTAACATATCGAAATACCTATGCCCTTCGCCATAAAGTTCTTTTCTCTTTTCTTCCAAAATCATATCCTGAGTAATGGTTGCAATTGATGAAGGTGTTAGCGCGGGATTACGTCCACGGATAAGGTTAAGGTAGGTCACCGCTTTAGTTGGATTTGCGGTAAGCGCAGCCTCTGCAGCTATGAGATAAACTTCAGAAAGGCGAATTACTTTAATGTTCACGGCTGTACTATTGGCAGTACTTTTATCTCCAGCCATGGTTGACGTAGTAGCATTACCATTCGGGATACTTCCAGAGTATTTGTAAACGGCACCTAATCTGGTTGCTGAACTTTCATCTCTGGCCATAATTCCTCTTCTGATATCAGCATTGCCTCCTTGATTTAAACTAGTTAGGAAATCTGTACTAGCGTAGAAAAAGCCTAAAGCTGAAGTCGTTCCTACGTTTCTATTGCGTTGGTAAACTCCTAAAGATGCCGTTCCTAAATCATTTTCCAATGGGTTGATATTCAGTTCGAAAATCGATTCGGAACCATATTGACTTTTCCATGAATCTACCCAGTTGGCATTGGTATACAGGGTGTAAAGTGAGGTTGCTCCTATTACTTCATCTGCTGCCAAAAGTGCATCAGGTTTGTTGTCCATATTCAAATAAACTCTCGCTAATATGGCTTTGTTCGCGTAATAGTTGATATAGCCATTTTGCTTGGTTTTTGGCAATAACGGAGCCGAGTCATTCAAATCTTTCAAAATTTGAGTATATACTTGCTCTACTGTAGCTCTCAAAGGTTTGGCATCAAATCCTAATTTGGTTAAAACTAAAGGTACGCCATAAGAAGCTTTGTCCAATGTATAAGCTTTGCCATAAATGCGTACCAAGTCAAAATACATCAATGCTCTGGCGGTAAGTGCCTGTCCCTTATAAGTACTAAATCCAGCTACTCCCTTTGCTTCTGCTTTTGCAATTTCTTCTAAAAGATAGTTGCACTGCAATATGCAGTAGTAAATCTGCGACCAAAAGCTTGAATAGCTATTGGTGTTTGGGTTATGGTTAAAAGTATAAAATGCATCTAATCCACGTCCTTGGGAATAAACTGCTGCATCACCTCCTTTTGCTTCTCCATACATCACAAAGTTTCGACCGTAGTAGGAAGAACTGGTCATTTGGTTCATGATGCCGTTAATCAAAATTTGGGCATCACGAGGAGTTTGAATAGCCTTAGTTGCATCGGCTGAATTGCTCGGCGTAACGTCTAAGAACTTTTTACATGCGGATAAACCTATTACAAGTAAACCCAATAATAATATTTTATTTCTTTTCATTTCTAAAATCCTTATACATTAAAAACTAAACTCTAACCCAAAAGTGTATGTTTTTCCAAATGGAGTTTCCCATCCTCTAGTGCTGTAAGTGCCCACCTCTGGATCTGCTTCTTTATATTTAGAGAAAGTCAATAGATTGGTTCCATTGAAATAAACTCTCGCGTTAGAAGCTCCCAATTTTGAAACCAGCTTGTTAGGTAAACGATAAGCTAAAACCACATTTTTTAATCTTAAAAAGGTTGCGCTATGTAGTTGACGAGTACTGTACTGCATCGGATCAGTTAAGTCATTACCATCAAGTTTTGGTAAAGAACCGTTGGTATTGGTTGGTGTCCACATGTTTTCATAATAACTTTTTGCTCTAATACGTTCCCAATAGTATCCGTCATCAGCTACATCTTTATAAGCACCATCATAAATTTGGCCTCCTATTTTATAGTTGAACACTAAACCTAGACTAAGCCCTTTGTATTCAAAATCAGTATTGAAGCCTCCAATTACGTCTGGTGTGCCATCTCCAATAATTTTACGGTTGGCTTTGTTATAGTCTAGCGTAGCTCCTCGTCCATTATAAATAAAATCGCCAGCAGATGGATCAGTACCATTTACGTACCAAACGTTTCTACCAGTTGTTTTTTGTACCCCAGCCCATTCAAAACCATAGAAACTAAGGAGTGATCTACCTTCAGTATATAGAAATTGTGCTCTGGCATCACCACCAGTTGGGTCATTCCAAATGATATCATTTCCAACAGCGACACCTTCAGGTCTGTATAGTCTAGTCACTTTAGAAGTGATAAAAGATGCATTGATTCCCGCATTCCATTTGAATTTATCGTTCTTGATGATACTTGCATTTAATTCTATTTCAATACCGCGATTGTTCACTTCGCCAATATTTCTTAGGTTTTCTGAAAAACCTGTAGTCATGGAAACAGGCACAGCTAACAGTAGGCTTTTGGTATCTTTATTGAAATATTCAACAGTACCCGTAAAGCGTTTGAAGATACCAAATTCTAATGCAACATTTGTTGATTGACTTGATTCCCAAGTAAGTTCTGGATTATAAAGTGAAGCGTATAAACCTGCTGGCTGACCTAAATATTTGTTTGAGTATGAAGTGAGTTCTCTCCATTCGAAGTTGTTGTTAGGTAATGTACCGTTTGTACCGTAAGATGCTCTCACTCTTAAGTTGTCAATAAAA
>NZ_JAELTX010000903.1 GCF_016429065.1 Pedobacter sp. ASV17 | reverse complement strand
CGTTGATAGGCTACAGATGTAAAGGTGGCGACACCACAGTCGAGTAGTACTAATAGCCCGAAGCTTTCAAGAGCTGCACACACGTTGTTTGTTCTTCAACTAACTTCTTTCAATAATATGTCATTTACAAGTTGAAAGTTACAGGTTGAAAGTTAAAAGTGGCGACACTTTATACTTTGTACCCTATACTTTGAACCTGAAATAAAAATCTTCAGGTGCCTATATCGGCGGTGTCCACCTCTTCCCATTCCGAACAGAGAAGTTAAGCCCGCCAGAGCCGATGGTACTGCGGTAACACGTGGGAGAGTAGGTCGGTGCCTAT
>NZ_JAELTX010000105.1 GCF_016429065.1 Pedobacter sp. ASV17 | reverse complement strand
GTATAAGGTAGAAAAAGCACTGGTAGCGATAGCAACATTTTTGGTGTAGATAGAAGTCGTTTCGCCAGCTGTGGTGAATTTAACATCATAGGTGCCAGCGTTAAGCTGAGCGTATTTTATTCCACCAGCATAAGGTAGGGCAGCACTATTGGCTTTCGTAGTATTAATATAGGCATCGTAAGTGGCCGAGCTGGGAGAGGCATTGTAGATACTTAGGGATCCATAATTAACCACTGCCGTTTCGCTTTTTCCGCAAGCAGAAATCAAAGTAACTGCAGCAATTGCAAACAAAAGATATAAAGCTTTGAACGAGGATTTTGTATAGGTTGTATTCATGTTAAAGGATTGATGACAATTTAGTCTGTCTGAAAATTAATTTATAAATATACAAATATTGGTTTTATCGATTTTATTTCGATGTTAAACTTTGTTAAATAAAGGATTTCGAATGCTAGCGGTCGATTTCTTTTAAGGCAATACGCAAGGTTAATCTGTTTCGCTACAAGCAGGACTTAAATATCAGAGATTCCTGCTTTTTTGAACATTAAGGAATGTTAAACAAAATGTAAAAAAATACGAATTCTATTGCACAACTCAATTTTTATTTAAACCTTTGCGGCACAATCAATTCAATAGTATTGATTTTATAAAAAAGTGAGTAAACAAATCATCCATAAATTATCTGTTTTAGAGGCCAAAAGCATGGCCCCTAACGGCTATTTTATTGAACGTTTACGACCCGTATTCCATATTACTACAAGTCGGCAACTCTTTACGCCGCGGATTTAAGTCATACCCGTAGGGAACTTAAACCCATGAGGAATTGATCCTCAATAAAAACCCAATTAACAAGAATACCATATTTTTTCGTTAAAGAATTAATGAATAATAACGATTTTATAGTGCAAGTTGCACTTCCTGAACATCGTGTTTTTGCTGAAGAAATAGTTGAAGAAATGGCTGAATCAGCAAAGGCTAGAGGAACAGGTATCGCTAAACGTTCGCCAGCATACGTAGCTGGCAAAATGCAGGAAGGAAAGTCGGTAATCGCTTTCCATAAGGATGGAACGTGGGCTGGATTTTGCTATATCGAAACTTGGAGCCATGGCCAATTTGTGGCCAATTCTGGTCTAATCGTAAGTCCTAAATTCAGAAAAGCAGGACTGGCAAAAGCCATTAAGGAGGAAATCTTCGCCTTATCAAGAAAGTTATATCCAAAAGCAAAAATCTTTGGCTTAACGACTGGATTAGCGGTAATGAAGATCAACTCTGACTTAGGCTATGAGCCCGTAACCTACTCGGAACTTACCCAAGATGAAGAATTTTGGAAAGGATGCCAGAGCTGTGTCAACTTCGAAATCCTTAAAATGAAGGAACGTAAAAACTGCATGTGTACTGCCATGTTGTACGATCCAAAGGAGAAGAAACACGAGGCAGCCAAAGAATTTGCGGAAGAGTTGCAAAAAAAGCCAAAGCTTTATGAAAGATTTATGCGCATTAAACAACGTTTAATCGAAAAAAATAAAGGAGGTAGTGACCTGAAATCATTACTGTTGTTTTTGGCGTTCATTAATAAATAGAAAATATAAATCATCCTACACAACTCCCCTTTAGGGGTTGGGGGTCAACAAAATAAATACAAGATGAAAAAGAAAGTTGTTTTAGCATTTAGCGGAGGTTTAGACACCTCATTCTGTTGCATTCATTTAACTAAAGACAGAAATTTAGAAGTACACTCGGTAGTGGTAAATACAGGTGGTTTTTCTGAAGAAGAGTTAAAGGAAATTGAAGCACGGGCTTATGCTTTAGGGGTAACATCGCACGCTGCGGTTGACGAAACCGAAAACTACTACAACGATAGCATCAAGTATTTGATTTATGGTAACGTATTAAAAAATGCTACTTATCCATTATCGGTAAGTGCAGAACGTGTTTGTCAAGCTACGGCAATTGCCAATTACGTCAAGAAAATTGGTGCTGATTATGTAGCTCACGGTAGTACAGGTGCGGGAAATGATCAGGTACGTTTTGATATGATTTTCAATATCTTGATCCCTAATGTTGAGATCATTACGCCAATTAGAGATTTGAAATTATCACGCGAAGCAGAAATTGAATATTTAGCGAAACACGGAGTTGAATATACAGCCGAAAAAGCAAAATACTCAATTAACAAAGGTTTGTGGGGTACTTCGGTAGGTGGTGCAGAAACGTTAACTTCTAACCAAACCTTGCCAGAAAGTGCATGGCCAACGCAAGTAACCGAAACAGAATCTAAGAAAGTAGAATTGACTTTCGAAAAAGGTGAATTGGTTGCGGTTGATGGCGAGAAATTAGAACCCGTAAGAGCTATCCAAAAATTGCAAGCTATTGCGGCTCCTTTTGGTGTAGGTCGTGATATCCACGTAGGTGATACCATTATTGGCATTAAAGGTCGTGTAGGTTTTGAGGCGGCAGGGCCGATGGTCATCATCAAAGCTCACCACGCTTTAGAGAAACACACCTTAACCAAATGGCAATTGAGCTGGAAAGAGAACTTGTCTTCTTTCTATGGTAACTGGTTGCACGAAGGTCAATTCCACGATCCAATTATGAGAGACATGGAAGCTTTCTTAACTTCTACACAAAGCACCGTTAACGGAAAAGTATTTGTAGAGTTGTTGCCATACCGTTTTCACATCATTGGTATCGAAAGTGCTAACGATTTAATGAGCAATAAATTTGGTAGCTACGGCGAAATGAACAATGCCTGGTCTGGAGAAGACGTAAAAGGTTTCTCTAAAATATTCGGTAACCAGGTAATGATTTGGCATAAAGTAAACTCAGAAGCGTAGCTTCTGACGGTTTAAGGCTGAAGGGGATAAGGCGTAAGGTTTAAACGCCAAGACCCTAAGTCTTTAACCTTAAAAACCTACACCTAAGAATATGAGTAAAATAGAAATTAAACGTATCGACCAAAATGAAGCTAATCTAGTTGTTGGCTTGTTTAATCAGTACAGAATATTTTACGGTAAATTCTCTGATTTAGGAATGGCAAAGGCTTTCATTGATGCCCGACTAGAGCATAACGAATCGGTAATTTTTGTAGCGTTGGATGAAAACAAACCTGTGGGATTCACACAGCTTTATCCAAAATATTCATCCGTAAGGCTGGTTAAAAACTGGATATTGAACGATTTGTTTGTCGATCCAGAATACCGTAAAAAAGGCATCGGGGAGGAACTAATCAGAACGGCTATGGATTTTGCGAAGGGACAAGGTTCTACTTATGTTCAGTTAGAAACAGCGGTTGATAATTTTACAGCACAAAGCCTTTACGAACAAATTGGTTTCGTAAAACAAGGCCCAGACGAAGAGTTTTTACTTTATAAAATTGAAATATAAAACAAAGGTAGAGGCAGAAAGGTATAGCATTAATCCTACACCTTAAACCTTAAACCCTAAACCTAAAAATATGATAAAGGCAGGAATTATTGGAGGAGCAGGTTATACTGGAGGCGAGATGTTACGCATCTTGGTTAATCACCCACAAGTAGAAATTGCTTTTGTAAATAGTAGCAGCAATGCTGGAAACCTGATTTCAGATGTACACACTGATTTATTCGGAGACACCAACCTGAAATTTACAGACCAAATTTTGCAAGATATCGATGTGCTATTTTTGTGTGTTGGCCACGGTGATGCAAAGAAATTTTTAGAAGCAAATCCGATAAACGAAAAAGTTAAAATCATCGATTTATCGCAAGACTTTAGATTAGCTCAAAACTCGCAATTGGCAACTCGTAACTTTGTTTATGGCTTGCCAGAATTGAATAAAGAGAAAATCCAATCGGCACAAAACATTGCTAATCCAGGTTGTTTTGCAACTTGTATCCAAATGGGATTATTGCCATTGGCATCAAAAGGCTTGCTACAAAGTGAGGTGCATATCAATGCCACTACAGGTTCAACTGGAGCTGGTCAGAGCTTAAGCAAAACTTCACACTTTAGTTGGAGAAATAACAATCTTTCGATTTATAAGGCATTCGAACATCAGCACTTAGGCGAAATAGGCGAAAGCTTAGCTCAATTGCAAGGCGAAGTGAAAGAGGCTTTAAACTTTGTGCCTCAGCGTGGTGATTTTACCAGAGGAATTTTGGCGGCAATGTATATTGAAAGTGATTTGACTGAAGAAGCGGCTTATGAGCTTTACGAAAGCTACTATGCCAGTCATCCATTCACTCATGTAAGTCGGAAAAACATCGATTTAAAACAGGTGGTAAATACTAACAAATGCCTGATCCATTTGGAAAAACATGGCAACAAGTTATTTATCATCAGCATTATCGATAACCTTTTAAAAGGTGCCAGCGGGCAAGCGGTTCAGAATATGAATTTAATGTTTGGCTTGGAGGAAACAGCAGGGCTGAAATTGAAAGCAATTGGATTTTAGGTTATAAGTTTTAAGTAATAAGACATGCAAGATTTCAAAAATTTGAAAGTATGGGAGAAGGCACACGGTCTTACGCTTGAAGTTTATAGACACACTAAAGATTTTCCGAAAGAAGAACTTTATAGTTTAACCAGCCAATTGCGGCGGTCTGCATCATCAGTTCCTGCTAATATTGCCGAAGGTTGCGGTAAGCAAACAAAAGCAGATTTTGCAAAATTTTTAAATATTGCTTTAGGTTCTGCAAATGAAACAGAGTATTTCTTGATATTATCAAGAGACTTGAATTATATTAACGATGACGACTTCAAAATCCTTTCAAAGGAGGCGAATGAAGTAAAGGCAATGCTCATCAATTTAATTACAAAGGTTAGGGCACAGTAAACTTCTTACTTAAAACCTTAAACTTATAACTTTTAAGAAATGAACTTATACGACGTATACCCATTAAACGACATAGAAATCACTAAAGCATCAGGCAGTAATGTTTGGGATGCTAACGGACAACAATATTTAGACCTATACGGCGGTCACGCGGTAATTAGCATTGGCCATACCCACCCGCATTATGTGCAACGTTTAACCGAACAGTTAAACAAAGTAGGATTTTACTCTAACTCTATTAAAATCCCTTTGCAGGTGCAGTTGGCTGAAAAACTGGGACAGGTTTCTGGAAAAGTAGATTACCAATTGTTTTTGTGTAACTCTGGAGCAGAAGCTAACGAGAATGCTTTGAAATTGGCTTCTTTTTACAACGGCAGAAGGAAAGTGATTGCCTTTAAAGGTGCTTTTCATGGTCGTACCTCATTGGCCGTTGCTGCAACGGATAACCCGAAAATTGTAGCACCCGTTAACGAGACCGAAAACATTATTTTCTTGCCTCATAATGATGAGCAAGCTTTGGCTGATGAATTTGCAAAACATGGAAATGAAATTGCAGCGGTAATTCTCGAAGGCATTCAAGGTGTGGGTGGCATTAGAGAAGCCTCCAAAAGTTTCTTGCAAAAAATACGTTCACTTTGTGATGAATATAATGCGGTTTACATTGCTGATAGCGTACAATGTGGCTATGGCAGAACTGGACAGTTCTATTCGCACGATTGGGCTGGCGTAGATGCTGATATTTATACCATGGCTAAAGGAATGGGCAATGGTTTTCCGATTGCAGGGATTTCAATTGCTCCAAAATTTAAGCCTTGGCACGGACAGCTAGGAACCACTTTTGGTGGTAACCATTTAGCTTGTGCAGCTGCTTTAGCGGTATTGGAAGTAATCGAGAAAGATAACTTGATGAAAAATGCCGAGGAAGTAGGTGCTTATCTAATGGAAGAGCTAAAGAAATTTGAGCAAGTAAAAGAGGTGCGTGGAAGAGGCTTGATGATTGGTATTGAATTGCCAGAAGAACTAGCGCACTTAAAGAAAGAGCTACTGTTTAAACATTTCATTTTTACAGGAGAAGCAAAACCTAACGTGATCCGTTTACTGCCAGCATTGAACTTGACTAAGGAACATGCAGATGAGTTTTTGACTGCGTTTAGAAAGGTTTTAAGTTCTACTTAATACGTTATTAAGTAATGCAGAACTACAAGGAATTAAAAGTTTGGGAAAAATCACATCAATTGGTACTAGATATTTATCGAGTAACGGCTAAATTCCCTAAAGAAGAAGTATTCGGTGTAACGAGCCAAATTAGAAGAGCTGCTGCATCAATTCCTGCAAATATTGCCGAGGGATGTGGTAAAAATACCCAGCTAGATTTGGCTAAATTCTTGAATATCTCATTGGGCTCTGCAAATGAAATAGATTACTTTTTGCTTTTATGTAAAGATTTAAAATATATCTCTGAAACTGAATTCTTGGAATTGGAGGACACGATAAATGCTGTTAAAGCAATGCTCATTAATTTGATTACCAAAGTTAGAAGTAAGTAGTGTAAAACACGTACTACGTATAACTAAAAAACGTATAACTTAAATGAAACTTTTCTCTTCCGTAAATGATGTAGCCGACATCAAACAGTTAGTAGCAAGTGCTTTGGCATTAAAGGCTAACCCTTATGCGCATAGCGATTTGGGCAAAAATAAAACACTTGGACTGGTGTTTATGAACCCGAGTTTGCGTACCCGTTTAAGCACCCAAAAAGCAGCCCTTAATTTGGGAATGAATGTGATGGTGATGAACATGGATAAGGAAGGCTGGGCCTTGGAAACTCAGGACGGTGTGATCATGAATGGCACCACCGTAGAGCATATCCGAGAAGCAGCTGCCGTGATGGGCGAGTATTGCGATATCTTAGGATTACGCTCTTTCCCTAAGCTACAAAACAGAGAAGAAGATTATAACGAGGAGTTTTTTAATAAGTTCGTGAAGTTTTGTGGCGTACCAGTGGTAAGTTTAGAAAGTGCCACCAGACACCCACTGCAAAGCCTAGCAGATTTAGTGACCATCCACGAAACTTGGGAACCATATCGTATTGAGGCCAAAGCTAAACCAAAAGTAGTATTGGCTTGGGCACCTCATATCAAACCTTTGCCACAGGCGGTTCCAAACTCTTTTGCCGAGTGGATGAGCAGAGCGCAAGCCGAAGGAATGTTGGATTTTACCATTGCCCAACCTGAAGGTTTTGAACTCAACGAAAGCTTTACTACTGGCGCTAAAATCTCTCATAATTTGGATGAAGCTATTGCCGATGCAGATTATGTTTATGTGAAAAATTGGAGCAGCTACAAGGAATATGGCAAGCTGTTAGATTTTCCAGAGGGATGGATGATGGATAACGAGAAGTTGAAATTGACCAGCAATGCAAAAGTAATGCACTGTTTGCCTGTTCGTAGAGATTTGGAATTGGCTTCTGAAATATTGGATGGGCCAAACTCCCTAGTGATTCATGAAGCTGGAAACAGATTGTGGTCTGCACAGGCGGTGCTAAAAGCGATGTTGGAAGAAATAAAATAGTTAAGAGTTTTGGGTTGCGAGTTACAGGTGCAAATACCTAGGCTCATAACTCATAACTTGTAACCCATAACCTAAAACATGCAAAAACTAACCATCATAAAAATAGGCGGAAACGTTATTGACAACTCCGAGAGCCTACACCGTTTTTTAGAGGATTTTACTTCCTTAGACGGTCCTAAAATATTGATTCACGGAGGAGGGAAAATCGCGACAGAAACCAGTGCTTCTTTAGGAATTGAGGCAAAAATGGTAGATGGACGGAGGATTACGGATATTGAAACCCTACGTGTGGTGACCATGGTTTACGCAGGGCTGATTAACAAAAACATTGTTGCGCAACTGCAGGCAAAAGGCGCCAATGCGATTGGTTTAACAGGAGCTGATGGCAATATTATTAAAGCTAAAAAGCGGCCAATACAAAAAGTCTTCCCTGTAGGGGGAGATTTAGAGGGGGTAGAGATTGACTACGGTTTTGTAGGCGATTTGGATGAAAACTCTGTTTCCGTTCCTTCTTTATCGAACTTATTGCAGGCTGGTTTTGTGCCAGTGCTTTGCGCTATTACACATGATGGAGAGACACAACTTTTAAATACCAATGCCGATACGATTGCTTCGGCAGTAGCGGTGGCGATGTCGGCCCAATATGAAACACATTTGGTATATTGCTTTGAGAAAAAAGGTGTACTAAAAGATGTGAATGATGATGCTACGGTAGTAAGGGAAATCCGTTCTGCAGACTTTGAACCTTTGAAAGCTGATGGAACAGTAGCAGGCGGGATGATTCCGAAGCTACATAATGCTTTTGAAGCCATTAATAAGGGCGTAACCTCAGTTTATATTGGCAAAGCCGATGAGCTAGCTGAGATTGCAACAGGTACTTTTGGGACGAAGCTGAGCCCCTAAATCGCCTAAAGGGGACTTGGATTGCGACTGTCCCAATTTCTCTCGATTTTTTCGGGAGGAGCCCAAAGGGCGGGGCGTTTTTGAGTTAACGCACTTTTGTCGTCATTGCAGCACCCTTGTCTACACGTTGTCATGCTGAGCTTGTCGAAGCATTATAAGCGGTGAAATGTGCTTCGACAAGCTCAGCACGACAGGGGCATTGAAATAAAATAAAACCATCGAAACATCGGTGTAATCAATTAATCTGTGTAATCAAACCGCAGGAAATTAATAAATCATGGCAAAAAAAATAACCATTATCGGCAGTGGAAATATTGGACTTTCTTTAGCAAAAGGGCTTGTAAATAAAGCTTACTGCAAGGCAGACAACATTACTTTAACCCGTAGAAACATTAAGTTGATGACGGAAGAAATAGCTGCTGGATTTAACGTGAGCGATGACAACTTGGCCGCCATTGAAGGGGCTGATATTGTAGTTTTAGGCGTATTGCCGCAACAGTTGAAAAAAGTTTTAGTACAACTGGCCCCTGCGGTAAATCCAGAGAAGCAGCTTTTTGTTTCAGTGGTTTCGGGAGTAACCTGTGCAGATGTACGTAAGGAACTTGGCGAAAAGGTACAGGTGATTAGAGCAATGCCAAACACAGCCATTTCTATAGGACAAAGCATGACTTGCGTGGCTACCGATAGTGCTTCCGCTGAAAATTTAAATGAAGTAGTGACTTTGTTTGAAACAGTTGGTGCGGTGGTGACCATTCAGGAAGACTTAATGACCTCGGCAACGGCTTTATGTGCTTGTGGCATCGCGTTCTTTCTGCGTAGCATTAGGGCAGCTTCACAAGGCGGGGTAGAGATTGGTTTCCATGCGCATGATGCTTTGAAAATGGCAGTGCAAACGGCTAAAGGAGCAGCAGATTTATTGTTATTGAACCAAACTCACCCAGAAACTGAAATAGATAAGGTAACTTCGCCGAAAGGTTGTACTATTGCAGGCTTAAATGAAATGGAGCATAATGGTTTCAGTTCATCGCTAATTAAAGGAATTAAGCTTTCGGCTAAAAAAGCTGGAGGGTTGTATAACGAATAAGGGGATTTACGAGGTACGATTTTAGATTTACGATTATGAATAGCGAGACGTTAAAACAAAGAACAAAAGCATATTCGATATCAATTGCCAAGCTAATTTCGAGTTTGCCTTATAACGTAGTGAATAAAAACTATTCAAATCAATTGGTAAGGTGTTCCAGTTCCGTAGGAGCAAATTACAGAGCTGCATGCAGAGCGAAATCAACGGCGGATTTTATAAATAAATTGAAGATAGTTGAAGAAGAATTAGATGAAACGATGTTTTTCCTAGAATTGTTGGAAGAATTCAATCCTAATGAGAAGGAGCCTATTCAAAGGAACTGGGAAGAAGGAAATGAATTGTTGTCTATCATCGTTGCCTCAATAGTAACGATGCGCAGAAACGAACAAAATCGTAAATCGTAATTCTAATATCGTAAATAGAATGATTGAAAAACTAATTAAAGAAAGTACTGAACTATTGCGTGATTTAATCCGCATCCAGTCTTTTAGCAAAGAAGAAGATAGAACGGCAAATTTAATTGCACAGTTTTTAGGTGAACATGGCATTAAAACGCATCGTAAGCTGAACAATGTTTGGGCTTATAACAAGCATTTCGACGCATCGAAACCTACGGTGTTGCTTAATTCGCACCACGATACCGTAAAACCGAATTCAGGTTACACCCGCGACCCATACGATGCTGCCATTGAAGATGGCAAGTTGTTTGGCTTGGGCAGTAATGATGCAGGTGGCTGTTTGGTATCGCTCATTGCTACTTTCTTGTACTTTTATGAGCAGGAAGGTTTAAAATATAACTTCTGTTTGGCGGCCACTGCCGAAGAAGAGATTTCAGGGAATGATGGTTTGGAATTAGTTATCCCAGATTTGGGCGAGCTAGAATTTGCCATTGTGGGCGAACCTACTGAAATGCACTTGGCCATTGCCGAAAAAGGCCTTTTGGTGATTGACTGTACCGCTCATGGTAAAGCAGGACATGCGGCACGCGAAGAAGGCGAAAATGCCATTTATAAAGCGTTGCCAGATATTGAATGGTTCCGTAATTACCAGTTCCCTAAAGTGTCTGAAGTTTTTGGTCCAGTGAAAATGACGGTCACCATTATCAATGCAGGCTCACAGCACAATGTAGTGCCAGCTAACTGTACTTTTACAGTTGATGTGAGGGTAACGGATGCCTATACCAACGAAGAGGTGGTAGAAATCATTAAACAGCATGTGAGCTGTGAAGTAAAGCCTCGTTCGGTAAGGTTAAAACCGTCTTCTATTGATAAAGACCATCCTATTGTTAAATCGGGCATTGCATTGGGTAAAACCACTTATGGTTCACCAACCACTTCTGACCAAGCATTATTATCTATTCCATCTTTAAAATGTGGACCAGGGTTCTCGGGCCGTTCGCATATGGCTGATGAATTTTTATATGTGGATGAAATTAGACAGGGGATAGAAGGCTATATTGCCATGCTGAAGCCCGTAGTATCTTAAAAATTTAGGAAACAAAGTTTGGAATTATACGATTTTGTTTCCTAAATTCGAGTATTAAAATCTCTTTATAAATATTACCCCAAAAGCAGTTCTTGCTTATTTGTCGGACATGTAGATGTTCCGAAGGTTATTTTTATTACCCAAATTTTATAAGAGATTATGACTAGTCATCATCATATTGCCGTAATTGGCGGCACTGGAAAATCAGGAAAATATTTAGTGAAAAAACTATTGGAAAAAGGCTTCCGCATTAAAATGCTATTGCGCAATCCCGACCAATTGGAGCTTAACCATCCCGCTATTGAAAAGGTGAAGGGAGATGCTCGAAACCCAGCGGATGTAGCGCTTTTATTGGAAGGTTGCACGGCCGTATTGAGTACCTTGGGACAGCCTAAAGGCGAGTCGTCTATTTTTAGCACAGCGACTAAAAATGTATTGAACGCCATGCAAAAGCTAAACATCAAGCGGTACATCGTAACTACTGGTTTACATGTGGATACCCCTAACGACCATAAAAACGAGCAGGTGCAGCAAGCTACCGATTGGATGCGGGCTAACTATGGCCCAATCACAGCAGATAAACAGGTTGAATATGAGCTGTTGGCTCAATGTGATGTGGAGTGGACTTTGGTAAGACTGCCGCTCATTGAACAAACGGATGTTGCTAAGGGCATTAAGGTAAGCCTTGAAGATTGCCCTGGCGATCATATTAGTGCCACAGATTTGGCCAACTTCCTTATCGAGCAATTAGAGCGTAGGGAATACGTAGGGCAAGCCCCATTTATTGCCAGTATTTAAAACAAAAAAGGCGGTGAAACTCACCGCCTTTTCTTTTAGTTGCCTGCTTCGTCAAAAGCTCTAGCTTCCAAATGTTTTTCCATATCTAATCGGCTAACCCCTTTACTCCACCATTCTGGAGCAGGTTTACCTTTCAACATGTAGTCAAAATATTCCATCATGCGTACGGCGTAATCTTTACGATTTGGCAATTTGGCGATACCATGGTTTTCACCTTTGTAGGTAATCATTACTACTGGTTTGTTCAATCTTCTTAAGCCATTGTAGTACTCAATACCTTGGGTAAAATCAACAGCACCGTCTTTATCATTGTGCAATAACAACAATGGCGTTTTCACATTTTTGATGTGGTAAATTGGCGAGTTGCGAGCAAAAGCATCCCAGTTGTCCCAATAACCTGGTGTTAAACGACCTTGGCTAGCTTCAAAAATTGCTTGGTTGGTACCACCACTGTTCCAATAAATCAAACTGTACATACTGATCATATTGGTTAATGGAGCGCCCGCTGCTGCTGCTTTAAAGATGTTGGTTTGGGTAATTAAGAAAGAAGTTTGGTAACCGCCCCAAGAGTGACCATGGATGGCCACATTTTTCTCATCTACAATACCCGTAGCTACCGCTGCTTTAACTGCAGGCACTACACAAGCTACTGCCGACATTCCTGGATCGTTCAATTTGTATTTAATATCAGGCATCAACACGGCATAACCATTGCTCAAATACATGCCTGCATTAAAGCCGCCACCAGGGAAACCTGGCATGCTATAGTTGTTCAAACCATCCGTTAAACGTTCATAAATGTAGGTAATGGTTGGGTACGATTTTCCAGCTTCGTAATTAGCAGGCAAATAAAGGGCTGCCTGTAATGTGTCGCCATGCGCACTTACATATTTAATCAATTTCACTCCCGAAGTCCAAGCATATTTAGCTTGATCTGGCGTGTTGGTATTTACCTGTTTAGGCGCTGCCAAGTTGTTGCTTGCACTCGCATAGTATACTGGAGATTGTGCATAATTGCTTTTTGCATAAGCGAAAACATTAGCATTTTCAGCTTTGGTTAAGGCGTTGTAGCTATTGGCGTCGGTAAATAATACATTGATTTTTGATTTGCCTGCCGGAAGGATACCAATCCCCATATCTTTTGTTTCGTTATTGAAAACCGTAAAGTATTGGTCTTTGCTAAGGTCGGTACCTTTTTCGTTAGCATAAATACGATATCTGCCAGCTACTGCTGTTTTTTTGCTTTTCCAGTTGTCAGACAAAGCTGTTACTGATTTTCCATCCGCAGAAATCTTCCATAAATCATAGTTGTCCATAATCAAGGCATATTTCGAGTCCGAAGACCAACCATAATTGGTAGTAGCAGGTTTGGTAACGTTATGGTCATCTAATTGATCCACAAAAGAAGCTTTGATATTTCCTGTAAGGTTAGCTTTTTGGCCAGTTTCAAAATTAACGCTATAGAATACGCCATCTACATAATAGCTGGCCATTTTACCATCAGGAGCTACAAATAAGCGACCGCCGTTATTGCCATACATTTTTTCGAATAATACCTTTTTGTTGCCTGTTTTAAGGTCAATTAAGTAAACATCAGAATAACTTTGTCCATCCAAATTACCCATCAATTCATACTTCGTATTGTCGTAACCAATCGCATATAATTGTTTTGGAGACACACTTACTGAGCGCATGTTGCTATCGGCAAGTTGGGTGAATTTTTTATCGGCAATGCGATAAGAACTTACGTAGCTAAAGTTTTTATCTCTCATTTCCTGTGTTTGCTGTGCAGATTGTAAACGTCTATCTTGCCAGTTCCAAATAATCATGTCTGGTTTCTCGATATCGTCTTTTTTCACTTCTGGTGCAGGAGCAGCTTTTGCCTTTGCAGTGCTGTCCACTTTAACCTCGGGTTTGCCTTTTGCTTTGGCGCTATCGGCTTTTTTATCTTCTTTTTTAGTCAAGGTATTGATGCCAAAAAACAAAGTGCTTTGGTCATCTGACCAGTATGGGGTAGCATTGGTATTAATGCCCATTCCTTTGCTGAAATTACTGTCATCAATGCCATTGTAAATTACTTTAGCGGTTAAATCGCCATTGATTTTGTTGATCCCGATTACACTTAGCACCTCATCTTTGTATTTCTCGTTTTTGTTAGCTTTTAGCAAAGCAAAGGCAGTTCCGTCTTCGTTCCAGGTAATGCTTTTATAAACCGCTTTGTCATTATCTAAAGCTGTGATGGTACCAGTTTTCATGTCTCTTAAGAAAAGACCATTACCGTTTTGTCCATTAGCATCAACGGTATAAGCTAATTTATCGCCAGCTTTGTTAAAGGCAAATTCGCCAACATTACCTAGGTTAAAGCTTTTTTTGCTAGCCAAGTGATATAAAAGTACATCGGTTCCTTTAGCGGCATCTTTGTCTTTTGGAGCAGTTTCCAGTGGAGCAAATTGTATGGCAATCCAATCAGCAGCATCGCCAGAAAAGCTGAAAGTTCTTACTTTTTCAAAAGTAGTTTGTTTGTTGTCGGCCAATGAAACCAATAATAGCTTGTCGTACAAAGGTTTCATGGTCTTTTTAGCTGCTTTGGCCTCTGCGTCTTTTGCTGATACCTTGAAAGCCGCATACTTTGAATTTTTAGAGAATAAAGCAAAAGTAGGCGTAGCACCAATAGGGTAGCTGTAGCTTAAGGTATCAAAGGTTTTTTTGATCACCATTTTCAGATCTCCTTCTGTTGGTCCTGTTGCCCAGGCAGTCCATTGGCCATCACCAGAAAGTGCATTTCCTCGGTTGTAATTCCATTTAGAGACATCCTTCCAAGTGAGCGCAGGCTTTACCTGAGCTTGTGTAGAAGTTGCAAACATCCCACCGAGAAGTAATAGAGATAAAGTTATTTTCTTCATAATTTATGGTCTTTGTACAAATGTATATGATTTACACCATAAAGTAGTAAGTTTTGGGCTTATTAACGCATCAATGTTGCATTTTTTGGGTTCGTCGCTTTGCTTTACCATCTTGCGTGTAATTATTGTATTTTTGCAGCGGAATAATAGAAACGAACCAATTAAGTCGCTTTGTCATTTTGAGCATAACGAAGAATCTGAAAAATAGATTCCTCCTAACGTTGGAATGACAACAGAACACCACAAAATATACCTAATGAAAATTGCGTTAGCAAACTTCATTACAACTGAAAAGAAAATATAAAAAGCAATGAAAATCTGGCAGAAAAATGTAGATGTAAACCAATTTGTAGAAAACTTCACGGTAGGAAAAGATCGGGAATTGGATTTGCAGATGGCAAAATTTGATGTATTGGGCTCATTGGCTCATACACAAATGTTGGAAACCATTAACCTGCTTACTGCCGAGGAACTTAAAGAAGTGCAACTGGCGCTTAAAGAAATCTATAAAGAAATTGAAGCTGGAAGTTTTACAATAGAAGATAGCGTGGAAGATGTGCACTCGCAGGTAGAATGGCTGTTGACCCAACGTATTGGCGAAGCTGGCAAGAAAATTCACAGCGGGCGTTCACGTAACGACCAGGTTTTAGTAGACCTGAAACTTTATTTCAGAAGCTGCATTGAAGAAATGGTTGGAAACACGCAAGAATTGTTTAACCAGTTAATTTCCCTAAGCAACCAACATAAAGATAAATTGTTGCCAGGCTATACCCACCTGCAAATTGCCATGCCATCATCTTTTGGTTTGTGGTTTGGTGCTTATGCAGAGAGCTTGGCCGATGATATGGAACTGATGTTGGCCGCATGGAAAATCACTAATAAAAATCCATTAGGTTCTGCTGCGGGCTATGGTTCGTCATTCCCCTTAAACAGAACTTTAACTACTGAATTGTTAGGTTTCGAAAGCTTGAACCACAACGTGGTATATGCACAAATGGGTCGTGGTAAAACCGAACGTATTTTGGCACAGGCCATGTCGTCGGTAGCGGCAACTTTGGCTAAAATGGCCATGGATGTTTGTTTGTTCATCAACCAAAATTTTGGTTTCATCAGCTTTCCTTCGGAATTAACTACAGGTAGCAGCATTATGCCACACAAAAAAAATCCAGATGTTTTTGAGTTGGTGAGATCTCGTTGTAATAAAATTCAAGCTTTGCCAAACGAAATTGCCATGATGACCACCAATTTGCCATCAGGCTACCATAGAGATTTGCAGTTGCTTAAAGAGAACCTTTTCCCTGCTTTTATTTCCTTAAATGAATGTTTGGAAATCACCACGTTCATGTTGCAACATATCTCTATTAAAGATGATATTTTGAGGGATAAAAAATACGATTACCTGTTCAGTGTTGAGGTGGTGAATGATTTGGCTTTACAAGGCGTGCCTTTTAGAGAGGCTTACAAAATTGTTGGCGAACAGATTGATAATGGCACCTTTAAGCCTCAATATGAATTGAAACACACCCACGAAGGAAGTATTGGTAATTTAATGAATGAGCAAATTGCCGAAGCCATGAACCAAACCTTAAAAGGTTTTGGTTTCGAAAAAGTGAATAAAGCGATTGCTGATTTAATTGCCTAATTAAACTCAAGTAATATTTGAAATTTCTATTAAACCTCCTATAGGAGGTTTCTTCCCATTCGTTATTGTTTGTTGTCATCCTGAGCCTGTCGAAGGATCTCATGCAGTAGCGCTTCGATAAACCCAGCGATTAAACATGGTGTTGGATTTCTCTCTGCGTTCGAAAGGACGACCTTATTTATGGTTGTGCAATAGCTTAATAGAATTGCGAATCCTTCTAACAGGGCTTTTAATGACCCCTTTGGTTTTTTCTAAATACGGAATATACACGGCCTTTAATTCCAATCAATTTCGCACTGTAGAAAAAAATAGTACTACCGTCATTTCGAACGCAGAGAGAAATCTAGCGATTAAACATGGTGTTAGATTTTATTTCGTTGATTTTCAATTTACTTCGTAGAGCTTCGGTTTTCCTTGTACCTCTCCGAATAATCGAAGCAGTCTGTTGAAATGACGACCTTATCTATGGTTGTGCAATAGCTTAACAGAATTGCGAATCCTTCTAACAGGGCTTTGAAAGATCCCTTTGGTTTTTTCTAAATACGGAATATACACGGCCTTTAATTCCAATCAATTTAGCACTGTAGAAAAAAATAGTACTGCCGTCATTTCAAACGCAGAGAGAAATCTAGCGATAAAACATGATGCTAGGTTTAACTTTCTTAATAATTTTCAAACCTCGCAGGTTTCTAAAACCTGCGAGGTTTATTCCAGTTCATATTTGTTTCTTTTTTGCTGCGTTTTGAAATAAAATAAAAGATAATTTAGAATAAATCAAAACAAAATGAAATGTATATTTGGTTATACAAAACAATCTATAACCAAAATCTCATGAACCGTAGAAATTTACTTAAAACACTTTCGCTTACTGTGGGGGCTTCCATTGTGGGTACAGAGGTGTTGGCCAAAATTGGCGAACGTTCCTTTCTGTATAACATTCCAGATAACCCTAACCACAAAAGTTTAGACAAACCAGTGACCGCAATTACCATTGGCGCAGGAAATAGGGGCATGGTGTATGGTGGTTTCGCGGCAAAATTTACTGATCAGATTAAAATCATCGGCGTTGCCGAACCAAATTCCTTTAGGAACGACAGATACGCAAAGATCCATAACATCGCAGCCGAAAATCGTTTCAACACTTGGGAAGACGTATTTAAAAGACCAAAATTTGCAGATGCGGTGATTATCTCTACACCAGACAGCCTCCATTATGAACCTTGTATGAAGGCTTTGGCCATGGGTTACGATATCCTTTTGGAAAAACCTATTGCCCCAACAGAAAAAGAGTGCAGGGACATTTTAAACTTGGCGAAGAAAAACAACCGTATTGTAGCGGTTTGTCATGTGCTGAGGTATGCCCCTTATTTTGTGAAAATGAAGGAGCTTATTGCCAACGGTGCTATTGGGGAAGTGATCAGTATCCAACATTTTGAACCTATTGAGCATACCCACATGGCCCACTCTTATGTGAGGGGAAACTGGCATAACTCCAAAGAAACCACACCCATCATCTTGGCCAAGTCTTGCCACGATTTAGATATCGTGAAGTGGGTGATCAACAAACCAAGTCGGAAAATATCTGCCATGGGCGATTTAAAATGGTTTAGAAAAGAGAATGCTCCGCAAGGCAGTACGGCCCGTTGTACCGATGGTTGTAAAATAGAAAGAGAGTGCCCTTACTCGGCCATTAAAGAGTATGTTGACCTTAACAAGCGCACTTCCGTTTTTGATGTGCCTGCGGGAACCAAAGACCGAAAGGGTTTTATCACCGAAAAATTAAAAACCACCAATTATGGTCGTTGTGTGTATAGAATGGAAAATGACCAGCCTGATCACTATGTGACCAATATCCAGTTTGCGGACAGTGTGACGGCCAGTTTTTCTATGGAAGCCTTTACCTCGTATCATGGTAGAAGAACCCGAGTAATGGGCTCAATGGGTGATTTGGTTGGCGACATGACGGAATTGGTACACTACGATTTTAGAACTCAAAAGGAGACTAAATTTGTTCCTAAAGCAGAGGATGTAGAGGAATACAAAAACAGTGGTCATGGTGGAGGAGATTGGTTGCTGGTGCGTGACTTTGTACAAGCCGTAGCTCAAAAGAATCCAGCATTGCTGACCTCAACCATCGATGAATCTATCGAGAGCCATGTAATGGGCTTTATGGCCGAAGAAAGCCGCAAGAAAAATAAAGTGATGGATATTAAGATGTAATTGTTTTTTAAGGGCAACAACAATCGTTGGGGTTAAGAAAACACTTTTTACGAAATTATGATAAGACTTTTAGGGCCAAAACATCTTTTTTGCTGCTATTTACGGTTCTGTCGCTTCGCGGACAAACTTTTTTCCTATAGATGAAAAAAGTATGCAAAAAAATCCACGGCTGCGCCCTGTTCTATTAAAGGAACAACTAGGGCTAATTTGTGCCTGCCGAACAGGCCAAGGCCGATTTTAGTAGAACGAAGAGGCTTTGCTAGGGCTGGAGATCATGAAAAATCACGAAATGTTTATCCCGAACTCACGTTAACTTAGGATATTTAAGCGGTTGCTTCGCAAAGCTCGCAATGACGAGTACTCATAAAAAATCCCGCTAGAACAATCTAGCGGGATTTTTTATTAAAAGGTTTTAAGTCTATTTAAGCTCAATTTCCGATTTTCCCATCTGGAACCCGTCGGCATACAAGAAGATGCCGTACACGCCCTTAATAAAAGCCCTAGGGTTAATCCAGTCGATCTTGTATCTGGTCTCGTCGTTATTGTACGAAATTTCTATCGCTCTGCTGTATTGCATTTGTTGCCCATCAGCCTCAAACATGTTGTTCTCGTCTGCAATTAAGTTCCCAGCTGGATCAATTACTCTCAAAAAAATCTTGTGATAGGTTTTTTCGGCCAAGTCGTTGGGCACAATCGCAAAATCAATGGTTAGCTTATTTGCAGTGCTGGCTTTGGATACGAGGGAAGTTTTACCATTGTCCTTTACCC
>NZ_JAELTX010000902.1 GCF_016429065.1 Pedobacter sp. ASV17 | reverse complement strand
TGGTCCATCAGCTGCTACTTTTTGTCCATAAACCAATTGCTGAACTTTAGCCGCTACACGCTCCCCTACTGGAAATTTATCCGTTGGATGGATATCATCTGCCAAGCCTAAATCAATGATATTAACCCTGTCTCTTATACACATCTGACGCTGCCGACGACTGAGCCGGTGTGTAGATCTCGGTGGTGGGCGGGTGATTGAAAAGGGGGGGGGGGGGGGGGGGGGGGGGGGGGGGGGGGGGGGGGGGGGGGGGGGGGGGGGGGGGGGGGGGGGGGGGGGGGGGGGGGGGGGGGGGGGGGGGGGGGGGGGGGGGGGGGGGGGGG
>NZ_JAELTX010000901.1 GCF_016429065.1 Pedobacter sp. ASV17 | reverse complement strand
CCCCCCCCCCCCCCCCCCCCCCCCCCCCCCCCCCCCCCCCCCCCCCCCCCCCCCCCCCCCCCCCCCCCCCCCCCCCCCCCCCCCCCCCCCCCCCCCCCCCCCCCCCCCCCCCCCCCCCCCTTTTAATCATCCGCCCACCACCGAGATCTACACACCGGCTCAGTCGTCGGCAGCGTCAGATGTGTATAAGAGACAGGACCTATATCGACGGCAATAATGGGGATTTTATTGACTTGATTATTGAAAATAGGAATCAACAAAACTTAACACTGGGCGATGTAGCCGATCCAGGTTACGGTACCGTAAATCCTGTAGGTGCATTA
>NZ_JAELTX010000900.1 GCF_016429065.1 Pedobacter sp. ASV17 | reverse complement strand
CCCCCCCCCCCCCCCCCCCCCCCCCCCCCCCCCCCCCCCCCCCCCCCCCCCCCCCCCCCCCCCCCCCCCCCCCCCCCCCCCCCCCCCCCCCCCCCCCCCCCCCCCCCCCCCCCCCCCCCTTTTTTCATGATCCGGCGACCACCGAGATCTACACACCGGCTCAGTCGTCGGCAGCGTCAGATGTGTATAAGAGACAGGGGTGATATTTAATTGCTAATTTACGGTAGGCTTTTTTAATTTCCTCAGCCGAAGCGCCCTTAGCAACTCCAAGTACGTCGTAATAATCTCTTTTGCTCATTTTATTAATGTGAGAATTTGTGAATT
>NZ_JAELTX010000104.1 GCF_016429065.1 Pedobacter sp. ASV17 | reverse complement strand
GTACAGGACTGGCTAAATTTCCAGCTACCCCAAATAGGTAAACCGCGCCACCACTAGTGGCCGCTTTATTTCCTATAAATTTATTATTGTTCATTTGCGGACTGTTAGCATTTAAATAAAGTGCACCAGCAGTAGTGGTGGCTTCATTATTCAAAAACGTTAAGTTATTTAGTACCGAAGGCAGTGTACTCGTTCCAAGGTATATCGCTCCAGATGAATTGGCTTTATTTGCTGTAAAAGTACTTTCCGTTAAGTTAAGGGTACCAGCAGTAAAATAAATTGCACCACCCGATCCGGTAGCATTGTTGTTGCTGAAAGTAGATTTACTAATGGTGATGGTAGTGGCTAAACCATTATTAATTGCTCCGCCATTAGTGGTTGCAGTATTATTCAAAAAGCGACATTCGTTAAGCGTAACACTTGACGAAGCCGAGAACATGTGGATTGCACCACCAGTAGTACTTGATTTATTGCCATCAAATACACATTTCTCAAAAACTGGGGCAGCGGCCGTAGAAGTTACCACAGCACCACCTGCCGTTGACTCGTTCCCAATAAATTCAACCTCTGTAAAT
Source organism: Pedobacter sp. ASV17 (assembly GCF_016429065.1). GTDB lineage: Bacteria > Bacteroidota > Bacteroidia > Sphingobacteriales > Sphingobacteriaceae > Pedobacter. Next base: position 18,756 of record NZ_JAELTX010000104.1, on the reverse strand, counting down.
ATTGGCTTAGAAGGCGTAGCTACTGCACTGAAGATAAATATTGCTCCACCATTTGTGCTCAAAGTTTTGTTATTGATAAATTTCACTTTGGTATAGGTTGGTGAACCATAAAAGATGTATATCGCACCCGCACTTTGATCGGTTGAACCGTTTACGTTGTCCCTGATAATTAAATTTTCGTAAGCGGCACTGCTATAATAGTTAATGATCCCTGGAGAACGGCTTGGTGGAATAACATTCCCATTCACCGTGATGCCTCCCGTAGTACCTGTACCACTAGTGTACCCTTTGCTTACGGTAAAACCATCTAACTTGGCAGTTCCCAAATCGCCTGAAGCCACCACTACGTGATAGGCATTATCGGTATCAATAGCCTCGTCGCCAAGGTTACCGCTCAAAATAGTCACATTGGTATTGAAGTTTCTTTGTAGTCTCGAAGTTTCAGTGCCAGCAAAACCACCATAGATGGAAATATCCTTCTTTAAAACAAAGGCATTATACCTGTCGTTAAGTGTAATTGTAGCTACTGCATCAGCTTTACGGTTTGGTTTATAGGTGCCTGCCGCTACCCATATCTCATTTCCCGCGGCCGAAGCATTAATCACCGCCTGCAAATCTCCCGACGCTGCTGTCCAACTAGAACCATCTCCAGTACCTCCTGGTTTTACATATCTAATCGTTTGTGCTGCCGCATCCATCCCCACCAATAGCGAGAAGAAAATAAGCAATAAGTAAAGTTTTCTCATATGAACTGCTAGTTTGTTAGTTGTTAGGTTGGTTTAAAAAAATTGCTCGTTTTATTTTCTAGCGAGTTTTTTCTTTCAAACTATATGATAGACTGTTACAAAATCAAACAGGACCCTTTTTATATTATTTTTTTTCAGAAGAGATAAAATCAATAAATAGCACACTAATTTCGGTACCTTTTGAAGCATTGGAAGTCTATGTTAAAAGCAATATGCTTTTATGACCTACTAAAATTTACATCAAATGAGATTTTTTAAACTGAGCTTATTTCTGTTATTGATTTCGAGCTTCGCTTATGCACAAAAATGGGAAGTTGGGAAAACCTACACCGATCAGGAAAAATGGACCGAATTCACCGTTGGCAATTTACCCTTAATTATTAGCGTACCACATGGCGGAACCATTACGCTACCAGATGGAGCCACCCGTGATTGCAAAGGTGCGGTTACGGTTACCGACTCAAAAACGATTGAATTGGTAAAAGAAATTGAGAAAGTGTTTTTAGAGAAATACAACGCTAGACCTTTCATTATTCTTTCTAACCTCTCTAGAAAACACTTGGACCAAAATAGGGACATAGACGAAGCTACCTGTGGCAATAAAGACTTAGAAAAAACTTGGCACCAGTTTCACGACTACATTGACACCGCTATTTCAATGGCTACCCAAAAATTCGGCAAGGCAATTTATATCGACCTACATGGACATGGACATACCAAACAACGTTTAGAATTGGGATACAATTTAACGGCTAACGAACTGAGAAAAACAGATGCGGAAAAAAACCAATTGGCCGAAAAATCTTCTGTAGTTAATTTGCTAGCAACTGACAAGAACCTTGATCTTGTACAATTATTGAGTGGCGAAAATGCTTTTGGAACCTTGATTACCTCCGCTGGTTTTGATGCTGTACCTTCAAAACAAGATGTTGCTCCCTTAGACGAGGATAAATATTTTAACGGTGGCTATAACACCAAAAGATACACTTCCACTAAATATCCTAAAGTATTTGGCTGGCAAATAGAAAGTAATTTTAAAGGGGTGCGTGACGCCGCTGGCCGACCTGCTTTTGCAAAGGCCTTTGCTGATGTAATGGCCCAGTACTTTAAAATACATCTTAAAAAGGCACTTTAGTTTCTAGGAACGAATACTTTTTACTTTTTACTTTTTACTTTTTACTTTTTACTTTTTACTTTTTACTTTTTACTTTTTACTTAAATAAAAAATCCCCGACTGAAATTCAATCGGGGATTTTTTATGGTTGTACTAAAATCATTAAACTTTGATTTCTACTTCAACACCGCTAGGCAATTCAAGCTTCATTAAAGCATCAACTGTTTTTGAGTTTGAGCTATAAATATCTAAAAGACGTTTATAAGCACACAATTGAAACTGCTCACGAGCTTTTTTGTTTACGTGTGGTGAACGCAATACAGTGAAAACTTTTTTCTCTGTTGGCAACGGAATAGGTCCGCTAACTACTGCGCCTGTAGGCTTTACAGTTTTTACGATTTTCTCAGCAGATTTATCTACCAAGTTGTAATCGTAAGATTTTAATTTGATTCTAATTCTTTGGCTCATTTTACTTTTTAATTAAACCGATAGTTAGAGCTATTAATAACTAAGGGCGGGTTTATCTTTGGATCAAGGATAAAGGAACAAGGATTAAAGACCATATCTTTTATCCTTGCTCTTTGCTCCTTTATCTAATTAGTCGTCAGACTTAACTTTACCTTTTGATTTAGCAACGATTTCGTCTTGTACGTTTTTAGGCGCAGCTTCGTAGTGGTCAAATTCCATTGTAGAAGTAGCACGACCTGAAGTAATAGTACGTAACTGAGTTACATAACCAAACATTTCAGAAAGAGGTACTAATGCTTTGATTACTTGAGCACCATTACGAGTATCCATACCTTGTAACTGACCACGACGACGGTTCATGTCACCGATAACGTCACCCATGTTTTCTTCAGGGGTTAAGATTTCGATTTTCATGATTGGCTCCATCAAAGTAGGTTTACACTTAGGTAATGCCTCACGATATGCCATACGAGCAGCAAGCTCGAATGATAAAGCATCTGAATCGACTGCGTGGAATGAACCATCAATCAAACGTACTTTCATATCAGGAAGTGGATAACCAGCTAATACACCATTGCTCATTGCTGAAGCAAAACCTTTCTCTACAGAAGGGATAAACTCACGTGGAATTGAACCACCTGTAATTTCGTTTACGAATTGTAAACCACCTTTTTCGAAATCAGAATCAATTGGAGAGATCACAACTTTGATGTCCGCGAATTTACCACGACCACCTGATTGTTTTTTGTAAACCTCACGGTGTTCAGCAGTACCAAAAATTGCTTCTTTGTAAGCTACTTGTGGAGCACCTTGGTTAACCTCTACTTTAAACTCACGTCTTAAACGGTCAATTAAGATATCTAAGTGAAGCTCACCCATACCAGAGATTACAGTTTGACCAGTTTCTTGATCAGTCTCTACTCTAAAGGTTGGATCCTCTTCAGCTAATTTACCTAAAGCGATACCTAATTTATCAACGTCAGCTTGAGTTTTAGGCTCAATAGCTAAACCAATAACTGGGTCAGGGAAGTTCATTGATTCCAAAATGATTGGATTTTTCTCTTCGCAAAGGGTATCTCCAGTTTTGATATCTTTAAAGCCTACTACCGCAGCAATATCACCAGCACCTACGTTAGGAATTGGGTTTTGCTTGTTAGCGTGCATTTGGAAGATACGAGAAATACGCTCTTTATTCTCTGAACGAGCATTGTAAACGTAAGAACCAGCTTCTAAGTTACCCGAATAAACACGGATAAAGCACAAACGGCCTACGAATGGGTCAGTAGCAATTTTAAATGCTAAAGCTGAAAAAGGCTCTTTAATATCTGGTTTACGAGTTACCTCTTCGCCAGTTTCTGGGTTTGTACCAGTGATACCTTCAACATCCATTGGCGATGGCAATAATTCCATCACTAAATCCAACATCGTTTGTACACCTTTGTTTTTGAAAGATGAACCACAAACCATAGGAACAATTTTAGCATCTAAAGTAGCTGCACGTAAAGCATCAAGAATTTCACGCTCAGTGATTGAGTTAGGATCTTCGAAGAATTTCTCCATCAAAGTCTCATCATAATCAGCTACAGCTTCTAATAAATTCTCTCTCCATTGTGCAACCTCATCAAGCATATCATCAGGAATTGGCACTTCAGTAAAGGTCATCCCTTTATCATGCTCGTTCCAAACAATACCACGGTTGTTGATCAAATCAACTACACCTTTAAAGCTATCTTCAGCACCGATAGGTAATTGCAATGGCACAGCGTGGCTACCTAACATTTCCTTAACTTGTTTTACAACTTTAAGGAAGTCAGCACCAGAACGGTCCATTTTGTTTACGAAACCAATACGAGGAACAGCATAGTTATTAGCTAAGCGCCAGTTAGTCTCAGATTGAGGCTCAACACCATCAACAGCCGAGAATAAGAACACTAAACCATCTAATACACGTAATGAACGGTTTACCTCTACGGTAAAATCCACGTGTCCAGGAGTATCAATAACGTTAACTTGGTATTTGTTACCACGGTAAGGCCAGAATACAGTTGTAGCAGCAGACGTGATGGTTATCCCACGTTCAGCTTCCTGTACCATCCAGTCCATGGTAGATGCACCTTCGTGAACCTCACCAATTTTGTGGTTAACACCAGCGTAATAAAGAATACGCTCGGTAGTTGTAGTCTTACCAGCATCGATGTGAGCAGCGATACCAATATTTCTAGTAAATTTTAAATCTCTTGACATCTTGTTTTGATATATGATTACACCGATTAAAAGATTTCGCAGATATAAATCGGCTCAATCCTGAAATCAGTGTAATCAAAATTGTTTTTAGAATCTGAAGTGTGAAAACGCTTTGTTAGCCTCAGCCATTTTGTGCGTATCCTCTTTTTTCTTAACTGCTGCACCTTCACCTTTAGCTGCTGCTACCATTTCGCCAGCTAATTTTTCTTTCATGGTTTTTTCACCACGCTTACGCGAGTAGTTGATTAACCATTTCATACCTAATGCAGTTTTACGCTCTGGACGCACCTCTGTAGGTACTTGGAAGTTTGCACCACCCACACGACGAGATTTAACCTCTACAGCAGGGCTGATGTTTGCTAATGCACGTTTGAAGATTTCCAATCCGTTCTCACCTGATTTTTTCTCAGCTAATTCTACAGCATCATAAAAAATAGTGTAAGCGATAGATTTTTTACCGTCAAACATCATGTTGTTTACAAATCTTGTAACCTGAACATCGTTAAATTTAGGATCAGGAAGAATAATTCTCTTTTTCGGTTTTGACTTTCTCATTTCTGTTTCCTCCTAATTATTTCTTTTTACCTTTTGCAGGAGCCGCTGCCGGTTGTCCTGGTTTAGGGCGTTTAGTACCATATTTACTACGACGTTGGTTACGACCAGCTACACCTGATGTATCTAATGCACCACGGATGATGTGGTAACGTACACCTGGTAAATCTTTAACACGACCACCACGGATCAAAACGATTGAGTGCTCTTGTAAGTTGTGACCTTCACCTGGAATGTAGGCATTCACCTCTTTACCATTGGTTAAACGTACACGGGCAACTTTACGCATTGCAGAGTTTGGTTTCTTAGGGGTAGTAGTGTATACACGGGTACACACGCCTCTTCGCTGTGGACAGCTGTCCAACGCCGGAGATTTACTCTTAAACTCCAGTGCTACTCTACCTTTTCTAACTAATTGTTGAATGGTTGGCATTTCTTGCTTTTTGTTTCTATTATTTTATTTAATTTCCTTGCCATAAGCAGTTTACAACTAGCCTACATTAAGGGACTGCAAAAGTAGAACAATTTCTTTTAACTATCAAGAGGTTACGGCAAAAATTTTCTCATTTAAGAATACCTTAACATAAAATTTGCCTCAACTTAAAATAAGTACGCTTTTTAGGGAAAAAGCAATGGCTGTGGTTCTTCTATTTCAATAGCCCCGCTTTACGCTATCATCTTTCGTCAAACCTTGCAGGTTTTAAAAACCTGCAAGGTTTCTAAGCCAAAAGTATTTCTGTTTCAATCGGGTTTAGATGGCAAAACCTTTTTAAAAGTAAAGAACCTGTAAATAGGCTTTTAAAAGAAGTAAGGCCTGATCGGTCCTTCAAGATTGAAGAATTAACCGACCAGACCTTCTTGACTAGAATAACATTTGCTAAAAGGGAGCCTGCCCTCCTAGCTGCTGCCAAATATTTTAAGACTAAACGTTATAGCTGAAAACCCAGTTTAATACTTAATTCGAAAGTTAACGCACCCTTCTTTTTGTAAGGCGTCATCGCTTCGTAAAAACCAGAGCTGCTATTGCCAGCCATATACTTTTCACCTTTGGCACTTCTTACACCTAGCCCAGTAAAATATTCAAGGCTAAGCCTATCGTACAAACGTTGATTTCCAAAATACACCATTAAACTCGTCACATTTTCATACTCTTTTTTAGTTGCACCAGTAAAAGTAGGGGAACTAGTATTTTCAACTAAACCTGGTGTGCTGTAATTAAAGCGAAGCTTATTAAACCCTAATGCAAAGTAAGAGCCTTCTAGTGCTTCTTCGCTGATATATACCCTAGGTTGTATTGAAAACATATAGCCTAATTTCGCAGTTCTGTGATCATACTTATAAAGCACATCTGTTTCATCTTGGTACCCATTTGGCAAACCAGCAGTATTAAAATCTACCTTAGTATTTACATCCGCATCCGCTATTACATTTTGCAAGTAATTTTTAGAAGTTAAACCGGCACTCAATTGCACGCTAAACAAATCGGAAAATTTGCGCTCATATGAAACTGGAATTTTCCCGGAGATGAAAGCCAACGGATCTACCTTAATTATTCCCTTGAAATCAGTATAACTATTTTTTTGCGTTGCCGTAGATCCCGAGTTAAAGATGATCACCGTTTTAGTAGAATCTTTTGAATCCTTTTTTGTTTGAGCGTTTAGACTGTTAGAGAGGGCAGCAACAAAAACTACCATAATCGTCAATATTTTTTTCTTCATAAAATAATTTATTTGCGGCGAAAGTAGTAGTTTTAGCGCCAAAAAACCATCATGCTCAAAAAATTTATTCTCTCCACCATTGCTACAACGGCAATACTATCTGCTCATGCCCAACAGGTAACACTTTCATGGAGTGCTGAAAGTAAAAACAACGTCACGTATAGTGGTTTTGTAAAAGGTTCTTCAAATGAACTAATCAAATTATGTTTTGAAGAAAACAACGACATGCCGCTTTTCAAAAGCAAAAGTATTACTCCTATAATGACTAGCTATAGCGATAAACTAGCCGAAGTCCGCAACCAATCGATTTATGTTACCGAAAATGACGTTAAGTTCAACAACTTACTTAGCATCAAAGAGAATCTATTTTTCTTCACAAACATCTATGACAAAAAATCTAAAAGCACCACTTACTATTGCCAACCGATAGACATTAAAACCCTCAAAAACAATGGAGACAATGTTAATCTGGGCACCATGCAAGCCTTTAAAAAATCAGAACAATCTACCGTTACCTATCAACTATCTGAAGATTCTACCAAGGTATTAATGATGGGATTATCCCCTTATTCAAAAGTAGATGTAGAAAAGTATTTTTTGAGCGTACATGACCACAAAATGAATAAGCTTTGGGACAAAACAATTGAAATGCCTTATAAAGATAAGGAGATCATCATTTTCAACCAGCTTGTAACCAACGATGGGAAAGTTGCAGTATTGATTAAGCACTTCGACAGCGGGACTGAAAAAGAACAGATAAAAAGAGACGGAAAAAAGGTGCCTTCTTATACTACCAAATTACTTTTGTATAGCAAAGATGAGGCAACTCCCCATGAATTCACCATTAACATTGGCGATAAATTTGTTCATTCTTTGGCCATTGCTAAAGAAAAAAACAACGAATTGTTTCTTTTTGGTTTATATCAACAAAAATCTGAAGGGAATATTAATGGCTATTTCCTTACTCATGTTAACACTAATACCAAAAACACTTCCTCTACCAACATCAATAGTTTTCCACTCAATTTATTAGAGGTTATCAAGAATGACAAACAAGGAAGTGATAGTGATAAAGATGGAGGATTGGGTTTACATTTCAAGTTTGTAAAAATGGAAACTAGAGAAAATGGAGATCGCGACTTTATATTGGAATATCGAGAAAAATATTACGTAAGCTCTAAATATGGGACTTATGCGGTCTATAATCATGGAAACATTATAGACATCAATGTAAAAACTAACGGCACCAACGTCATTACTAGAATTCCAAAACTTCAAAATTCTATTGAAAATCCAAATGCCTCTGGGTTCAAGACAATGGTATATAAAGATAAACTCTTACTTTTTTACAACGACAAGGATGATAACCTAGAGCAAGATTTAAGTAAAAAACCTAAAGAGACCAAATTAGGAACAGGAGGAAGAAAAGTATTAGGTGGCACCGCTGATGCATTCTTTACAATGGCAACTATAGATGCACAAGGTAATCTGACCAGATCTATTTTAATGGATAAAAAACAAAGTAAGTTTATTACGGCTGTTAACGTTTCATTACCTTTAGATAAAAACAAACTCGCTCTTTATGCCATCAGAGGTTCGAAAGACATGATTGGCTTACTTGAAGTAAAATAAAAAGATCATACAATAAAACCTTATTAAATTATTAAAGCAATGCCTAGCAGTTGTACTGCTAGGCATCTTTTAGCTTAGGCTAATTACAATCTTTAAAGCTATTTTTAATTTCTTTCAGCTTTACTACCAATTCTTTTACAGCATTTGGAGCCTTGCCATATTCAAAAACCACTTTTTTAAGTTTACCGTTTATTTTCAAGGCAATCCATTCCGCTCCGCCATCGGCACAATCTGGGCAGCCAATTACCGCTGGCAGTTTTTCAAAATCATTTTGTTTCACCAAATCTTTCAGCGCATCCAGTTCGCTTTCAGTCATTTTCTTAGTACAGGTTTTTGTATCGGGAGCAGCACCGTTTTTGCTCTTGGAGAATTTTACTTCGTCCATCCCTAAAGAAATGCTACTGACACAATAATCTATACACATCCCAAAGGAAGTACCGTAACCTATTTCCTGAACATTGCCATGATTATTTTTTTTACAAGAACTAAAGCTAAAAGTGACTACAGCCAACAAAAGCAGAGCGAATTTATTTTTCATTTTTTACGCGTTTAAAACAATACGCTTGATTTATCTCAAACGCTACAAAAGATTTATTCAAACTTTAGGGAGCAGAATACTTACTTTTCATATATTTAAATCATAAACTATAAAACCGCTCTCCTCTCACGCTCAAATGAATGTTGTTGTAAAATCAACCAAACGCATTATATATAACTATGTAATCTGCATATTTATTTCTATTTCACTAATTGTAGGGCTCAATCATTATGGACTTAAAGCCATTGATGGCATTAGGGCGTTTACTTCTGGGGAGTCTGTTTACATGAAAGCCCAACAAGAAGCCTCAAGACAACTCACCAATTATGTCTTTACTTCAAACCCCGAATATTATGCTAATTTTCAAGCACAGCTTCAAGTACCCATAAATGATAGCTTGGCCAGAATTTCCTTAGACAACAACCAGCACTATACCATTGCACAAAAACATCTGCTACTTGGCAAAAACATTCCCGAAGACATCGAAAATATCATTTGGGTTTATGATAATTTTAAATCACTATCCCAGTTTAAAAAAGCAATAGGCATTTGGGAAGCTGCAGACCAATTGGTTGCCGACCTAGAAAATCAAGGCAAAAAAATTAATGAGCGCATCAGGCAAAACATCACCTTTACCGCCGAAGAAAAAGAACAGTTAGCCCGAGACATTGATAGGACTTGTAAGTTACTCACTCAAAAAGGTAATGAGTTTGATGAAACCCTCACCGAAAATTCGCGATTAGTCAACAAAACGGTACTTACCATCAACACCTTAATGGCATTTATCATCTTCATTTGCATTGTTGGCATTTCTGTAAAATACATCCACAGGCTTTCGTTGTTGCAAAAGAATACCATGGCGCAAAACAAGGTGCTACTCCAAACCAATGAAGAAATGGATCTTTTTACCCATAGTGTATCGCACGATCTCAGGTCGCCAATTACTTCACTAATGGGCATTATTGCCTTGGCCGAAGTTGAAGAGGATCGTAACCAGCGTAGTGAATATTTTTCTTTGATGAAGCGCATCCTCACCAGACAAGACGATTTTATTTTGAAAATCATCCAGTTCTCGAAAAACAAAAGAACAGATTTGCACATCCAGGAAATACATTTACCTTCTTTTTTTGAATATCTTGTTCAGGATCTTGAACACAGTGGCGATATTAAAATAGACCTTAGGCTTAACATTGAGGATACTAATATTTGTATTGACACCTTTAGACTTGACATCATTTGTAGAAATTTAATTTCAAATGCCATCAAATATGCAGACCCCAACAAAGAAAAAGCTTTTATTAGCATTTCCGTAAAGGTTGCACATGGCATATTGAGCTTAATATTTGAAGACAATGGCATTGGTATTCACCACAAGCACCAAGCTAAAATATTCAACATGTTTTATGTAACCACGCACCAGAACAAAGGTAGTGGCATTGGACTTTACCTCGTGAAAGAAATGATCAACAAACTAAATGGCGAAATCATTGTACATTCTTCCAATGGTGAAGGGAGCGTCTTTTCTATCAAAATACCTACTTTGGCCTAATTACTTTTTCACGGTAATGATTCGACCGGTAACCAGCATAAAACTGTAAATACGGTATAATCCGTCATCAGTCATTTCTATACTTTCTACCAAGCCTGTTTTACTAAAAGTATCGGTTACCAAATCGCCTTTTTTTATTTCGTTAAGCACCTCCAACGGTGTTTCTTCTGTCAATCTAATCATTGTTTATTTGGTAAATATCAATCCAAAACCAACGTAATCTGCCTCAGTTTGGTGAATATATCCTTTAGCCTGTAAACCCAGCCAGTTATTTAATTTATACCTTACTCCCGCAGTCCAATAAGTTTTAACGGGCAATAAACTATCATAGTGTATATAGTAGCCATATTTTGCCATAACCCCAAGTTTGCCCATCCATAGGTCTGGACCTATTGCTGCGCCAACACGCCACCTGCCTAAAGAAGATGCCTTTGACTGAAAAGTTTCTAAATCTCGATTAGGGTCATATATCGTAAAGTAATAAATCGCATCAACACCAGCGCCTAAAGCTAAGTAAGAATTTAAGCGATAGTTATAGCCACCATAAAGTCCCGTTTTATACAAACCACCCCTACTTTGGTAAACCCCTCGCCTACCTACATTGATCCCCAACTCAATGCTGTGCTTCTTGTAATTTTCATTTTCAAAAGTAGATGCTTTCACTTCAACATTGTCATTTAAAGCCCTGGTAACACTTAGGCCTATGCTTACCGTATTTAATCCATTATTTGGCACACGAGTACCGCCGTTAGAATAATGTAAGACATCAAGATTAGCAGAAACCGCTGTTTTTTCATTAAGAGGAACGCTCGCTTTCAGACCTGCTTTAAGTCCTAAATTAAGTTTACTTCCCACTATTGGATTTTGGTTACTAAACCATGACTCGCCAGCATATAATATTCCCAAACCCGGTGTAAATGCAAGTTCTACTTTGTTTACGTCAAGTATGGGAAAAGTAAGCCCTCCCAACAAACTAAAGGTATCGCCAAATTCTCCTTTTTGCGGATCTGCAACTCGGGTAATATTAGCCATTCGCTTGTAATTGAAAATAATGTCAATGCTTTTGATGCCCAAATCGTTCGACCATTTTCTGGGATTCCTGTTCACATTAAAGTGATAAATCAACTCCCCACCATAGGCAGTGCCTTGTAGGAAGTTCTTATTGGCACTAAAATTATCGATTGACCGTTGTAAATTCAACTCTAAGCTATGTGCACTGCGTTGAGCACAAACAGAAGAGGTCGCAATTATAAAAACAAAGAGGATAATGAATTTGACAAAAGTAAAAGAATGGGCAGACATTGTTTTAAATGGTTATATCCTCAAAAATATAAATTATTTATGCATGGCCCACTTAATGCCCATTAAAAGTTGTTTTAAAAACCATTGATCTGTGTAAGCTTCTGCAGTATGCCCAAGTCCCGTATAGAATATCCTACCTCCTTCAAATTCATGAGACCAAACAATGGGATGAAAATCGCCCATTTTTCCACCTTGATAAGAACTTTCATCTATCCTTACCAATACTTTTACTTTAGGGTTAAATGATTTGAAATTATACCATTCATCAGTATGCAGCCAGCTTTCGGGCATTCCCTTCATCAACTTATCTTTAGGTTTTACAGCAATCAATTTAGCTTGTTGCACCTTTGGATGATCGGTAAAAAAAGCACCTATCATTTTCCCATACCATTCCCACTCAAAGCAAAAATCAGTAGCAGCATGTATGCCCACCAAACCTCCGCCTTTATTGATATAGCTTTTAAGTGCTTGTTTTTGTTCTTCTGTAAAAACATTTGAGCCCGTTGGATTTAAAAAAATCAATGTTTTATATTTCGACAGGTTTTCCAAGGTAAAGCTATTGACGCTTTCTGTAGTATCTACCTCAAAACCATTATTTGCCCCAAGCGTTTTAATAGCTGCAATACCTTCTTTAATGGATTTATGACGAAAGCTCGTGGTCAATGAAAAGACAAGTACCCTATCTTCTTTTTTGCTTTTTGCATGAAGTTCCTTTGATTGAAAAAATAACGTGAGCGCTACCAATACAGCGAGTACAAATTTCATTTACTTAGTCTTTAAAAGTGTCTAAATAGAGTTGTTCCACCTGTTTTCTGGCCCATTCTTGCTTGCGCAGAAATTTCAGACTGGAGTTAACACTGGGATCTTTAATGAAGCAATTAAAGCGCAAAATATAACCAAGCTCTGCCCAACCATAATGTTCGCTTAAGCGGGTAATGATGTGTGCTAGCGTTTTGCCGTGCAATGGATTATTCTTTTGTTCAGATTGGCTCATGCACAAAGTTAAAAGGATTGGCCTAAATGCAAAGCTGCATTACCAATCCTTTTTTGTGGCATGTGCTTTACCCTACGGTATTTCGAGGATTTGAACGTGTATTGGTAGCACCCGCTCTAGAAATTTTATAATTTAACGACAGGTAAAAGTAACGGGTAACGGTATTGAAGCGAACATCTTCCATACGACTTGCATTTACCGTTCTGTCGATGTTTGTGTTTTGATTTAAGATATCAAAACCTCTAATGGCCAAGGTAATTTTACGTTTCATTAAGTACTGTTCCAATCCAGCATTTAACAAAAACACATTGTTATTAAAACCATCAGCTCTACCTGCGGTGCCATTATGCTGCAATTCGGCATTGATACGCATATTTTTCACAAATTCCCAACTCAAACTTGCATTATTAAAAAAGCTAAAATATTTGTTATCAATTGCCGCAGGCTGTGAATTGTTTACTTTACTATATTGTACCCCCAGATAAATACCGGTATTTAATTTATCGTCTATATCATAACTGAAATTTGTATTTGGTCCAATGTTATACCTATTGGTCACATTTTTTTCTTCACTGATAAATGAAGAAGTATGCGACATAAAGAGGTTAAGTCCGTAGCCCATTCTTAGTCCCTTAATTTTTGTGGGTTGGCCAAAGAAAGTTCCTGTTCTGATAAAATAGTTTCCATCTACATTTCTAGGCTGTACATACTGCACTCCTTTTACATAGCTTACATTATTGCCTATATCATCAAAAGCATAGTTGATCAAGAAATACCCATTCCAGTATTTATTATTATCGGCACTAAATGTATTAAAATTGATGGCCATACGATGATTTTTAACCGCTTCCAAATTAGGGTTACCTGTTCGTTGATAAAGTGGATTGGTATTATTTTGTACGGGCTGCAAATCATTCACCGACGGCAGGTTGACCGATGAATTATAATTTAACTGTATGGTATGATTGGCCTTGTTCTTAAAATTGATGGACAATCTTGGTAGAATATTATAATACTTTCTATCGAGATGATTTGTATTTACACCAGCGCTACTAAAAGTGGTAGCATCTAAACCCGTTTGCTGCAAACCAAACCCAAAATTGTAAGTCCATTGTGTACGGGTATGAATCATTCCAAATCGAGCCGCCTGCAACCAGTTTCTATTATCGATGCTATTAGATAAATTAGGGACCACTGTTTCATATCTATCTGTAGTGGTATTATAATCTAAGGTGAGTTGTTGAGCATCTACCATACTTTGATTATAGATATAGCCTGCATTAGCACTCCATTTCTTATTCAACTGACGCATGTAGTTAATGTTAGCGGTATAGGTTTTCGCCACATTTTCTTGATCGGCCTGCTGGTTGAGTATCGTTTCAATTGGTGTGCCACTGGTATAATCGTTAATCAACGATCTATTGATCCAATTTGCATTGTAGGTATTTTGAGTTCCATTTAGCCTTAACGAAATAGATCCTTTGCCAAAACGGCGCAACACAGAAAACTCTCCAAAAAGTGCGGGAGTATTATTTTTTTGATTGAAATACTGACTACCGTCGTTACTTTTACCTGCAGCGTCAAATGCAGATCTAAAGTCCCTATTGTTGATGTTGGTGGTGTAGTTGAGAATGACATTTGGCCTGAACGTAATATCCGTCAGCGAATCAGGATGGTACTCCAGCTTAAAATTAAAACGATGGGCCTGATTATCAGAGTTGCGATTGGAAACTTCTGAAGTGCGCAATACATCATCTTGGTTAATATCCTGAATGCTAGAGAACCTGTTGCCTATGCCCTTTGAAAAATAGGTAAAATAGCTGCCGCTAATGGCTAATTTATTATTTTTTCCCCAGCTATTGCTATAATTAAGGCCGCCACTATGAGTGGTTACTTCACCAATCGCACTGTTATCAAACACCCCAGAACCACCAATAGTAGTACGGCCATTATTTACACTGATGGAAAAACCTCCACCCGCAGGAGGTGCAAAAATATTTCCTATGTTTCCACCAGTAAAGCTGTTAAGATCTTCTATCTGAAAGCTGGCGTTGCTCACATTATTGCTCATTCCCAGCACTGCAAACTGTAAGTTTTTGTTGAAATGATTAGCACTCAAATAGCCATTATACCTATCTGTAGTACCGCCATACAAATTGGCATTCCCAAACCAACCTCTCTTTTTATCTTCCTTAATGGTAAGGTTCAGTACTTTTTCTCGTTGTCCATCGTCTATCCCTGTCGCTTTTGCCTCTTGTGTTTTACTATCAATCACCTGTACTTTAGCAATGGCATCTGCTGGTAGATTTTTAGTAGCTGTTTTAGGATCAGTACCAAAAAAGTCCTTTCCATCAACCGTTAACCTTGAAACCTTTTGTCCCTGCACCAAAATATTACCATCTCTGTCTATTTCTACTCCTGGCAATTTCTTTAACAATTCTTCTACTGCCGCATTAGGCTGGGTTTTAAATGCTCCTGCATTATATTCAATCGTATCTGTTTTAACTTTTACATTGGCTTGCTGGCCAGTAACGTTCACCTCCTTTAAGGATAAAGCATCTTCGTTCATGGTTAAAGTCCCCAAGTTCAAATCCTTAGCGCCTATTTCAATAGGCTTAACTATTGCTTTATAGCCTAAGGCTGATATTTTCAGCAGATACTTTCCGTTCTTCAGGTCCTTCACCAAAAAGTCGCCATTATGGCTGGTCAACGCACCGTTCCTTTTGGTCGAATCCAACTGCTCAGTTAATAATACAGCAGCATAGCCGATAGGTTCATTGTTAGCAGCGGATAAAACCTTACCACTTAAACGTTGGTTTTGTGCGAAGACTTTCGTAGTTAATAGGCAGCAGAGGATAAAAAATAAGCTCTTTTTCATTAAAGTTGTTCTGGTTATTAAAGCTATATGGAATATAACTTCAACAACAAGACGTAGAACCAAACAAAATGTGACAGTTTTTGAAAAATAAATTTCAAAAAATGTCACATCTAAAAATTACAGCCTACCAAGAAGAGATTCTAACGATGTAATTTATTTTTTCTGAGATACTGAAGCAATTCTTGTGGCCTATCTGTTTGGATCATATTTACACCTTTGGCAATAATCCAATCCCAACTGTCTTTCAAATTTCCTTCTTCAACTGCTAAATCATCATGGTGACTCGCATTTAAACTTGGCCATAAAGTATTTACCCAAACTCTAGAACCTGTATTTTTGATTTGATTAAACTGATTGATGATTTTTGAGGTATCACTATTGAAGACCAGCTCAAACGCTACAGGTTTCATTTTAGCGGTATAATCGCTAATAATGGTAGTAGCATCAGGTTGATCTAAATTCACCACAGGCATAAAAACCACTTGATTGAAAAAAGCTTTACCCTTTTCTGAAGTGACCTTTTCATAATCGCCACCACTTTTAACGACAGTTTGTTTTAGGGTGCCCGTACGCTCCAATATTTTGTAAACCTCATCAAAGTGATTATAGCCTTTATCAATGTTCACAAAAATTCTCCCTTTCGCTATCAACATGGCTTCTTCCAAAGTAGGGATCCTGTGATGAGTTTCTATGCCTATGCCACTTTTAAGATACAGCTTCTTGATTTCTTCCAAGGTAAAATCCGACACGTTACCTTTTCCGTTGGTGGTACGATTTAAGGTTTTGTCGTGCATCAAAACTAACTGACCGTCTTTGGTTTTCTGGATATCAATCTCCACCATATCAGCACCCATTTTTATGGTATTTTCAATAGCCCTGATAGAGTTTTCGGGCGCATTTCTCCAATCACCTCGGTGTACAATCACCAATACTTCCTTGCTTTTAGGTTCAAAAAGCAATTTCGAAATCGTTTCTATTTCATTATTTTTTTGTTGGGCATAGCAAAATTGGCTTGCCAACAGCATTAAAAGGCCAATAATTTTAACTCTCATCTCTTTTTATTCGTGGGTTGCAATACTAAACAAATGGTATAAAATTTAACAGCAATAATCGTTACGAAATCTTTAACAAAAAAATCCCGTAAGTAAACTCACGGGATTTAAATATCATTGTTTGGTAGTATTAATTCATTATTTCTTTATAATCTTAAATTCAGTTCTTCTATTCAATTGGTATGCTTCTTCTGTACATTTTACCCCATTGGCACATTCGTTTACGGGAACACTTTCGCCATAGCCTTTGGCTGTAATCCTGCTTTTCGCTATGCCATGATCTACGATGTATTGTACTGCTGAATTTGCTCTACGCTGAGACAACCACTTGTTATACTGATCATTTCCTCTACTGTCTGTATGTGAACCAAGCTCAATCCAAATGGTTGGATTTTCCTGCATGATTTTCACCAATTTATCTAGCTCTTTAGCTGCATCTGGCCTGATGTTGGCTTTATCAAAATCGTAGTAGATATTTTCAAGTCTTATAGGTTGGTTAACGACGATAGGCGACAGGTACATCAATTGCTCTATTGGCTTTGTATCTGTTAGACCTTTTGTAGTAAAGCTTGTTGTTGCGCTCCTAAAATGTGTTTTGTCTGCTATTAAATCATAGTCTGCGTTTTCTTCCAAATCAAATTTGAAACTACCGTCATCGTTGGTTTGCACTTTTATTGGAGTACCGTTATTTCCCTTGATGGCAACCACAGCATTTGCTAATGGGGTATTTGTTTCTTTATTAAATGCCATGCCATTCAATACTAGCCTAGCTCTTTGTTGCTCAATAAAGCTATAAATATCATCCTGTCCTATACCACCTTCTCTGTTTGAAGCGAAATACCCTTTTAATTTTCCAGTTGGAAAAAAAGCAAAATCGTCTTGTGCCGAATTGATAGGATAACCCATATTTTCAACATTGATTATGCCTTTATTGTTAAGCTTTCCCCTATGAATATCCAAGCCCCCTAAACCTATCCCATCGTCAGTAGAAAAATAGAAATAACCGTCATATACGTTGGGCGAACGTTCGTTTCCTGCGGTATTTACCGACACCAAATTGACCGCCTTTCCCCATTGACCATTGTCCATGCGTTCGCAAAAATAAATATCGGTTCCACCCTTACCGCCTGCCATGTCCGATACAAAGAAGAGCATTTTGCCGTCACCTGTTAAAAACGGATCGCCAACAGACCATTCCTGAACGTTATTATAATGGAAAGGCTCTGGCGTTGACCATTGACCATCCTCTTTTTTACTGCTGTAGATTTCAATATTGATCGTACTAGGTTTCCCCCTTACCCTATCTAAGTTTTTAGGGATACGTGTTAAAGTAAAATACACTTCCGTTTCACTGCTGTTAAAGGTCGTTGAAGCCACATGAAAATCAGAACCGGTTTTTAATGGAAAAGGGGTAACGCTGTTTGCACCAGACTGATATTGGTACAAACTCAAATAATTACTTCCAGTCCAACCATAAGTATTTTTATCGGGCTTTTGACTATTGTCAAAATTCAGAAATGGCCTTGATGTCTTAGCCTTTAGAGCGTCGTTGGTTGTACGGTCAGAAGTAAACACTAAGCCTTTATTATATACTACGGGTGCCCAATCAGACTGCGCACTATTTAAAACCCTCTCATTTAAAATGGCAACTTTTTTTGGATTTTTCATCCATTTTATTGCCGAGTCACAAGAGCTTTTCCAATTTGCTATTTGCAGCAGCTGCTGCTCATTAGCACCTTTCAGTAGTTGTCCATATTTCGTAAATTGTTCTTTTGCCTCACTATATTTAGCATTGTTACGTAACATTTCGGCATACCACCTAAAGGCTTCGGGCTTTACTCCTTCGGTTTCCACCAAAATTGCATACCAGCTGGCAGCTTGCTTAAAATCTCGCATTAGACGATAGCATTCCGCTAAACGTTCCGTGGCTTTTAAAGTTTTCTTCTTTTGATAGGCCTCAGTATAAAGT
>NZ_JAELTX010000899.1 GCF_016429065.1 Pedobacter sp. ASV17 | reverse complement strand
CCCCCCCCCCCCCCCCCCCCCCCCCCCCCCCCCCCCCCCCCCCCCCCCCCCCCCCCCCCCCCCCCCCCCCCCCCCCCCCCCCCCCCCCCCCCCCCCCCCCCCCCCCCCCCCCCCCCCCCCTTTTTCATGATCCGGCGACCACCGAGATCTACACACCGGCTCAGTCGTCGGCAGCGTCAGATGTGTATAAGAGACAGGGCTTTATGTATAAGATGCAGTTAGCTAGTTTTAGTGCTAAATAATTTGGTTTTAAATTAAAACATAATATTGACTTTCAGCTTCCCAAGCAACATTTTAACCTCTTCAACCTCGTTTAACCAGCGT
>NZ_JAELTX010000898.1 GCF_016429065.1 Pedobacter sp. ASV17 | reverse complement strand
ACGTTGATAGGCTACAGATGTAAAGGTGGCGACACCACAGTCGAGTAGTACTAATAGCCCGAAGCTTTCAAGAGCTGCACACACGTTGTTTGTTCTTCAACTAACTTCTTTCAATAATATGTCATTTCGTGAGTTGCGAGTTGAAAGTTAAAAGTTGTTGGCATGATGCCCGCAACCTGCAACCGATAGCCCGTAACCCTGAAATAAAAATCTTCAGGTGCCTATATCGGCGGTGTCCACCTCTTCCCATTCCGAACAGAGAAGTTAAGCCCGCCAGAGCCGATGGTACTGCGGTAACACGTGGGAGAGTAGGTCGGTGCCTAT
>NZ_JAELTX010000103.1 GCF_016429065.1 Pedobacter sp. ASV17 | reverse complement strand
TGTGTATTCATTATGTCCAACACCAGCACCATCCTACAACGGAAACTGGTTCTGGACAAAATGGTACAAATTGACCTGCTTTCTTTTCTACCGCTTATCTTTCTTTTTATTTGGGCTGTATTTTACCTGCCCAAATTCATGTTACGCTTTCAAGGGATCTTTTCGAAGCTTTTAATTTTAAGCATCGCACCACTTTTTCTGGCGCAACTGTTCATGGCCCTAAGCACGACCGCTTTCGACACTTACTTTAATGCCGCTCACTACCTGCGTTTTATTAGTTATTTGGTTCCCTTGGCGGGCATCATCCTCAACTACATAGAAACCGTTAGAAACGAGCAAAGAATCATTGCCAAACTGGATGTGGAGGTGAAAGAGAAACAAACCCTAACCGCCAATTTATTAGAAAGAGAAGCATTATTGGCAAATGCCGAAAAAATCTCGAAACTAGGCAGCTGGGAACTTGACATCAGGAACAATTCCTACAAATGGTCTGATGAACTTTACAGAATTTATGGTTTTGAAGGCAACTCCTTTCAGCCCACACACGCCATTGCCCAGCAAGTAGTGGTTCCCGAATACAGCAAAAAGCTAAGCAAGGAACTTTCAAATGCCGTAAAAAATAAAACCTCATTTGCAGCCGAATATCAAATTATGCAACCTGATGGCGCTAAGCGCTATGTGCTTAATCAAGGTTACTTTTCGGGTAAGGAAAATAAATTGGTAGGTACGATACAAGACATTACCGAGCTTAAAGAAGCGACGTTGAAGTTAAGAAAAAACGAAACGTTATTACGTGAGGGCGAAGCCGTATCACATAACGGAAGTTGGGAATGGCACTCCACCCAAGAATACATCTTTTGGTCTGATGAAATGTTCAATATTCATGGCTATTTACCCCACTCCACTATTGTTACCCTTAGCTCTTACTTCAATTTTGTACACCCCGAAGATGCACAAGAACTAAAAAAAGTTTTTGCAGAAGCAAGAAGAAACAAAGCATCATTTAAGGCCAGTTATCGCATCATAAGACCTAGCGGAGAAATTAGACACATGTCTACCACCGCTAAACTAAAAGAAGATGAAATAGGCAATGGCTATGCTTATTTGGGCAATACCCAAGACGTAACACAGCTGAAAGAAACCCAACGAAAACTGGAAGAAAAAATTAACGAGCTTAACGTTTCCAATAAAGACCTGGAGCAATTTGCTTACGTGGCTTCACACGATTTACAGGAACCACTTAGAAAAATACGAGCCTTTGGCGACAGGCTAAAAACACGTTTTACAGAGCAGGTAGATGAGGAAGGCAAAGATTACATCAATCGCATGCAGAATGCCGCAGAACGCATGCAAATTTTGATTGACGATTTGCTTGCCTTTTCTAAAGTTACCCGTCAAACCAAAGCTTTTGAAACCGTAGATTTGAATCAGCTCATCTCTAAGGTGCTTCATGATTTGGATTATACCATCGAAAGTTCCCATGCCCAAGTGTCCTTAACGGTAAATGAAAAAGTGGAAGGCATTGCGCCACAACTTGCTCAGGTCTTCCAAAACATCATTAGCAATTCATTAAAATTTACCAAGCCCGATACGCAGCCTCAAATTGAAATCACTTCACAAACGCTGATGGGCAGCAATGTCCCTGTAATTGGAGCCGTAGCCCAAACTTCTTATTGCGTAATCAAAATTACCGACAACGGAATTGGCTTTGATGAAAGTTATGCGGGCAAGATTTTCGACCTTTTCCAGCGCCTACATTCGCGAACAGAGTATAAAGGAACGGGAATTGGCTTAGCCATATGCAAAAAAATTGTAGAAAACCACTCTGGATTCATCTTTGCCAAAAGCATTGAGGGTGAAGGAGCTTCTTTTTTTATTATTTTACCACTTAAATCTAACGCTGCTCAATGACCATTATGTACAACCCACTTATTTTAATTGCTGAAGACGATCCCGACGACGCGCTAATGCTCAAAGACGCCTTTTCGGAAATTAACCAACCCATGGTAACCTTTTTAAACAACGGAAAATTATTGATAGAGCATATACAACAACTTTTATTGACCAATAAACTACCTAACTTAATCGTTATAGATTTAAATATGCCTGTTTTAGATGGTAGGGGCGTAATTAAAGAACTACAAAAAAACACCGAAACCAAAAACATTCCTTTAGTAGTGCTATCTACAACCAAAAGCAAGGAAGATATTGATTCGGTAATGGCATTAGGTGCCAGTGAGTTTTTTACCAAACCCGCTTCTTTTAGCGATCTGGTAGGCATTACCAATACCATTGCCACAAAATGGCTTAACACCTAAATGTGAATTATGAATAAAGTGAGGGTTTTGTTAATTGACGACGATGAAGATGATTTCATCATCACAAGAGAGATATTCAGCCGCATTAGCCAAGCTGACAGGTACGAATTAACTTGGATAGACACTTTTGAAAAAGGAATAAATGCCGTTTTAAAACGACAGTATGACATTTACCTGGTTGATTATAGATTGGGTAAGCACACTGGCGTAGACCTAGTGAACGAAGCCGTGCTTTCGGGCATTAGAGAGCCTATTATTATTCTTACGGGAAAAGGTGATTATAAAATAGATGAAGAGGCCATGAACGTTGGGGCTGCCGACTATTTGGTGAAAGACAAAATAGAACCAGATACTTTAGACAGAAGTCTACGCTATGCCTTAAAACAGAGTGAAACATTAAGCGCCCTAAAAGAAAGCGAGCACAAATTCAAAATCATTTTTGATAAGGCGAAAGAACCTATCCTCATTTCAGATTATACGGGAAGAATTAGAGACATCAATAAAGCGGGCCTTAATTTCTTTGGCTACCATATTAAGGAAATCTTAGAAACCAACGATCGCAGTTTATTCTATACACAGGAAGACCGAGAGAATTTTATCCAAGAACTGGAAACCAAGGGCGCAGTAAGTGATTTCGAATGCCAAATGATTTCCAGTAAGGGACAAGTGTACTATTGTAGTCTTTCCTCTTTTTTACAGATCGACCCACAAAACATGGTGGAGGTTTATCATACCATTATCCATGACCTTACCTATAGAAAACACCAGGAAACAAAATTCATTCACGAGAGTAAATTTTCTATTTCTGAACACATCGCTAAGGGCTTTGTAGAAGAGATCAGAAACCCGCTTTCCACCATTAATTTGGTACTGCATGAGCTTACTTCCGATGATGCCTTGGCCTACAATGAAACCTTACAGAACAACCTGGACATCATTAAAACCAATGTGGACAACATTAACCAGTTGACCAAGAACTTTATTACCAGTACTGAGAACAAACCTGTACAAAAGCAAAAAACAGGGATCAACGCCCTGATTGAAGAAGCGATTGTTGAAATAAACGATCTTATTTTAGGGCATCGGATCATTTTAGAAAAGCATCTTTTGCCCTCAGAAACCTACCTGTCAATAGACGAGAAACAAATAAAAACAGCACTGGTCAACCTGCTCAACAATGCCATCGAAAGCATGGAGAACTATCCAAAAATCCTAAATATCAGTACCATTAATGATAGTGGGATGTATTCTATTTTGATAGAAGATAACGGAAAAGGCATTGATCCAGAATTAGAACATCAAATATTCGAACCTTTCTTTACCACCAAAAAAGAAGCGGAGGGATTGGGTCTTACCGAAGCCGAACGTTCCATCTTAGCACACAACGGCCGTCTTGTTTTCAAGCCGCAGCAACACGGTAGTTTATTCGTGGTTCAACTGCCCATTCATTAAAAAAATGCCTTAAGCAACAATAGCGTAAAAATCTTCTGTTTAGATTGCCTAAGGCATTTTTTTATTTATATTAGGATACTTAACAGGCACAGATTTTGTGATTAGGTAAATGCAAATACTTAAAACAATTTGTATTTGCACGAAGTTTAACTAATGTAGTTAAGGTAATTTTTCATTTTTTAACATAAAACTATAAAAACATGAGCGACAATTCAAAAGTAGTAGTAGCCTTGTTAGCTGGCTTAGCAGCAGGAGCAGCCCTAGGAATACTTTTTGCCCCAGATAAAGGCAGTGACACCCGTGACAAATTAGGTCAGTCATTAAAAGATTTCGGTGATTCAATCAAAGAAAGAGCAGCAGATGAAATTAACAACTTGGGTAGTTTAAAAGACAAAGTAGTTAATTCTATAAAAGGTAAACTTCGTGATGTGGAGCAAGAATACTCAGACGAAGTAGAACACGTATAAAGTATAAACACCTTTGATAAACGATAATGGAAGAAAAAAAAGAAAAGAATATCGAGGAACTTGTATCTGATGCCAAAAGCTATGTAGATACCCGACTAGAGTATATACACTTAAAATCGGTAGAGAAAGGCTCCAAACTATTTTCAGATCTCATTACCAACACCGTGGTAGTGGTATGCTTTCTATTAGCCTTTATACTAGGAACAATTACGCTGGCCCTATACCTTGCAGAGGTGTTTGGCAGTTATGTTGCTGGATTTGGCTGTGTTGCAGGCATCTATTTGCTTTTATCCATTATCGTTTTCTTAACCAAGGATAAATTCATCGAAAGACTTTTGGTGAACATGTTTATTAAAAAATACTTTGACAAAATAGCAGATAAAGATGAAGAAGCGTAGAGATATAGGGTCCTTAGCTGAATTACAGCTTGAAATTAGTCGTGTTAAGAGCGAATATCTGACGAAAGAAGATCAGTTGAAAGCAGATGCGAAAACTTATATTAAACAGTTTTCTCCTTTAAATCTGATCAAGGATTTCTTTAATCCGCAAAGCTTGTTGAAGTTGGATGAAAAAACCAATTTAAGCGGCAGTATCATGTCGTTAATACTGCCTTTATTTTTAAATAAAACTGTTTTCAGAGGTTCTGGATTTTTAACCAAAGGTCTTGCGGCCTTAGTTTCTGGCAAGATCGGCAAATCTTTGGATGCTGAAAGCTTAACAGGCATTTTCAATAAAGTGAAATCATTATTCACTTCCAAAAGAAAGAAAGACGATGTAAGCTTCGTAGATTACGGGATTCCACCCGATAGCGAAACTTACTAAGCTTTAAAATCAACTTCCTTTATAGATTAAAAATACAGTAGGCTTTTTATGAAGGTCTACTTTTTCTTTGCGCCATAAACTAATGGGCAATGTTTTAATATATTCATCTGCCGCGTTAATATTACAGGCAATGCATAATAATGTATTGGGCTGGCAGTTTTTTAAAACCTCTTCTAGCAGTTGGTTATTTCTAAAAGGCGTTTCCATAAACAATTGCGTTTGTCGGTAACGTTGCGACATTTGCTCCAAATCTTTAATCCGCTTGCTTCGGTCGCCTTTATCAATAGGTAAATAACCGCTAAAAGCGTAGCTCTGTCCACTAAATCCCGAAGCCATTAATGCCTGTAGCATAGCATTTGGCCCAACCAAAGGCACTACCTTAATGTTTCTACGATGTGCTTCGGCAACAATATCCGCTCCTGGATCCGCAACGCCTGGGCAACCTGCTTCGCTCATCAGCCCCACACTCGTTCCCTCATTCAGCTCTTTAAAAAAAGGCGCTATTGAACTGCCTCTTTTATGCTTGCCATAATCGTGGATCAGCAATTCGCTTTGAGGCGTCTTTAATCCTGCTTCCTTCAAAAACCTGCGGGCCGTCTTTTCATTCTCCACAATATAAGTGTTAATGCTGTTAACCGTATCTACCAAAAATGGTGTGAAAGATTTATGGGCGGCATCATCTGCCAAGGGAACCGGAATTAAAAATAATGTGCCTTTTTTCATCTATATATGTTAGCTATTCAGTTGCAAAATTAAAGTTTTTAAAAACAACAAAGCACCAACTGGTGTTTCGTTAGGTTATCCCTGTATCAAATTTAGTTCTACACCAACCTATAAATGACATAATTTTAAGACAGAAACACACACTTAAAGTACTGAAACATACGTTAAATATCACAAAGCCGCAACTTTCTTGTTGCTTTAACGGTTTTTAACATTCTTTGGTTCTCAAATTGATATTCAATAAGCGTTAGGTTAATTAATTAAAATATTTAAAACACACAGACATGAAAAGCTTGATCAAATTCCCGGCTGTGGTGCTTGGACTTCTGCTCCTCACCGGGACCACACAAGAAGCAAAAGCTCAATATGATGATGTTTCTCTGCAAACATTCTACGATGAGCTTTCTCCTTACGGAACCTGGATCAATGATCCAGAGTATGGTTACGTTTGGCGACCAGACGTAGACCAAGATGAATTTAGGCCGTACTACACCAATGGCCGTTGGGCAATGACCGAATACGGTAACACTTGGGTATCTAATTACGACTGGGGCTGGGCACCGTTCCACTACGGCCGTTGGATATACAACAGATACAACAGATGGGTATGGCTTCCTGACACCGTTTGGGGACCAGCTTGGGTAAGTTGGAGAAGTGGTGGCGGTTATTATGGATGGGCTCCTTTAGGTCCAAGCATTAATATCAACATCAATATCGGACGTCGTTATGTAATGCCAGATTTCTGCTGGAACTTTATTCCAGAAAGAGACATCTACTATAGCCGTTATCCTAGATATTACAGTGGAAGAAACAGGGTGTACATCCAAAACACAGTGATCATTAACAACACTTACGTTCGCAACAACAGGACTTATTACACAGGTCCAAGAGCGGATGATATCAGGAGAGCTACCAATCGCGATGTAACCGTATATAATGTTTCGAGAGCAAATAGATCAGGAGCAACCAGGATTGAAAACAACACTGTAAACATTTATGCTCCACGTCCGAGCAGAGGAAGCGACAATGCTAAAGCTGCTCCAAGACAAGTAGTAGATGCGAGTGTAACTAGAGACAGAATTGAAAGAGGTGGAACGGTAACTAGACCGGGTCGTGGTGGTGCAGATGATGTGTACACCAACAGAGGTGACAGAACTAACAGTCGTAATATCGATGATAGTAATATCTCCAGAGACCGTGGTAACACCAGTACTCCTCCTACCAGAGAAACCAGAGTTGACAACAACAGCGCTCGTGGAAATGATGGAAGCAGTGTTTTTGGACGATCTAGAGAAAGAGAAGCAGTTACACCTACAGAGCAAAACAGTCGTGAAGCTGACCGTAGCAGACCAACCTTCCCTTCTCGTTCATCATCATCTGAAGGAAGAAGTCAACAAACCGCTCCTCCACAAAGAAACGCAGAACGCCCAGAGAGAATGGAACGTTCTCAACCGCAACCGCAGCCACAAAGGACAGAACGAGTAGAAAGAACTCAGCAGTCATCTGGCTCAAATAGCAGATCATCTGGTTCTTCAAGTTCAGGAAGACCTAACCGAAGCGAAAATAGCGGCGGTAGACCTGGAAGAGGTTAAACAAATAAAAAAGGATGGCCATTTGGTCATCCTTTTTTATTTCAAAAACATTTTAAGGGTATTTTCCTTAGCCGTCACTAATAATAACGTGCTGGCACTTTTCTCGGCGATACAATGCGTTCAAAAGCGGCGGCATACGAAAGTAACTGATGCTCTTCGAAAGGCTTGCCAATAAAGGTTAAAGCCTTAGGTTCCCCCTCTGCTGAATAGCCCATGGGCACAGCCAAAGCAGCATATTTGGCTACCGCAATTTCTGCAGCATTATAGTTATTAATTGATAAAATTGCATCCAAACGATTTTCGTTAAATAACTTTTCAAGAGCGTGCCTACCATCTGTAAATGATTTATTTTTAATGGCAGTAATTTCACTCAAAGAAGTAGTGTCTTTTGCTGCTCCCTCAAGTAAAACTTGTCCATAAGGTATTCTTAAGGAGGCATTGGCAGCATTGAACTTAACCAAATCGCTAACAGATTTGATTTGTATATTTTTTGAAGCGTCATTTTTCAGATAATAAAGCAAATCATTTTTAAAATCATAACCCAATATCTTCAATAAATCCCCCATTAGTGAAAAGCCAGGCACAGGCTTTATTTCAACTAGTATTGCGCCAGCATCTTTAATTTTTGCAATGGCTTTTGCATATAGCAAATCTGTTAAATAAGACGAGATGACCCCAAAACGCTTTCCCTTTAAAGAAGGATTGACGAGGCTTTGTTGATAGTTATTTGTCATTTTAACCGAAGCTGGATCTGCTTCATCTTTTCCGAGCATGGCAGATAACAAAATGGCATTATCGATTACATTTTTGGTCATAGGCCCAGGCGTATCAAAGGTTGACGATACGGGAACAATTCCCGTACGGCTTAATAAACCAACGGTAGGTTTTAAGCCCACCACTGCATTTTGGCCTGATGGCGAAAGAATTGACCCTACAGTTTCAGTTCCTATAGCCGCAACAGCATAGTTGGCCGCTACCGCAACGGCACTTCCCGAACTAGAGCCTCCTGTATCAAATAGCCCAGGCCCATAGGGGTTTAAGGTATACCCGCCCACCGCCGAATATCCCGAAGGGCATAAAGCACACATAAAATAAGCCCACTCACTTAAATTTGTTTTGCCAAGTATTAATGCTCCCTTTGCCTTTAGCTGTTTCACAATAAAAGCATCATTAGCCTGGTTATCACTCATGGCCAAGGCCCCTGCAGTGGTATTCATTTTTTTACTGTCAATATTATCTTTCAATAAAATGGGCATTCCAAAAATTTCATGTTTTGCACTTTTATTTCTCAATTGGACATCTTTTTCTTTCGCTTCTTTGATGATATCTGGATTGAGGGCTATAATGGCATGCAGAGAGCTTTCGGCATTAATTTCAAACTTAGCAATGCGATACAAGAAAAATTGGGTTAACTCCAGATAGGAAAACTTACCTTCATGAACGGATTTCTGTATTTCGGGAATACTTTTTTCAAGAATGAGGGGTTTTAGTTGCTCGTATCGTTGTGCTGAAAATCCAATTAAAACTTTCTGTAAAAAAGGTGAAAGTGCTGTCTTTAATGTAGCTGATTGAATTTCTTGAACTTTTTGATCGCTTTGGCTTACTTGGGCTATAGTAACCGTGGTACAAAAAAAGGCAATAAAAAATGTGACGAAGCATTTTAAGTGTTTCATAGGATTAATGGTTTAAATTAACAATTGTAGATTAACCCAAATTTAATCTTTTATTCTTGAAAACGACAACTTTACGATTCAAAATTTGGCATTTTCAGGATCCAACTCAACCTAGTTCAGGTAAGTAAAAATATTTCATTTGTGGAGGAAGCAAAAGCTCCCCTTTTTTGTTTTATCTTCGAGCGTATATTTTTAGAAATTATTTATGGAATTTTTAAGTAGTCCAGAAGCCTGGATATCACTACTCACATTAACTGTTTTAGAAATCGTGTTAGGGATAGACAATATTGTCTTTATCTCCATTTTGGCAGGAAAACTCCCGCAAAACCAACAAAAGAAAGCCCGCCAAGTGGGTTTGGCCCTAGCCATGATTACCCGTGTGTTATTGCTAATGTCGTTAAGCTGGATCATGAGGCTTACCGCACCACTATTTAACATTGGTGATTGGATTGGCATTACAGATACTGTTTGGCTCGAAAAATTGGCCATCTCTGGTAGAGACTTGATTCTACTGATAGGAGGTTTATTCTTGATCTATAAAAGTACCCACGAAATTCACAATAAGCTCGAGGGCGAGAACGAAAGCGAAGGGAATGTAAAACCGCATTCTTTTACAGGCACCATTATTCAGATTTTAATTTTGGACATTGTTTTCTCACTCGACTCGGTAATTACCGCTGTGGGTATGGCCGATCATATCGAAATCATGATTGCTGCTGTAGTGATTGCCGTAATAATTATGATGATCTCTGCAGGTGCCATTAGCAATTTTGTAAACAAACACCCTACGGTAAAAATGCTTGCATTATCATTCCTATTGTTAATCGGTGTGTCTTTATTGGCAGAAGGCTTAGATCAGCATATCCCTAAGGGTTATGTATATTTTGCCATGGCGTTCTCTGTTTTGGTAGAGATGTTGAACTTAAGGATGAAAAAGAACTCATCGAAACCTGTTCAATTGCGCAACACCCCTGTAGAGGAAGAAAAGAAATAGTTTTCTTTGAAAAAAGATCAGAAGGGCTTCGGAAACGAAAGCCCTTTTTTTATGAACCAAATGATGATTTAACGACGTTGCTTATCTTCATGTATCGAGAACAACCTCCCTTTATTTTTCCATCTTCCGTACTGCTGACTTTTTTAATACCTTTGCTCCTCAATTCAAATTTATGGTATCTTTTTTCGAATCGAATTTAGCAGAGCTTTCTGTGCATCATGTTGGGAACAAAACAAACGAAGAATATTATTCGCTTGCTGAAAGTTCTATGCACGTAGACGATGAAATGCTTAACCAACTGTTAAAGCAATACTTTCTTTCTCCTTTTCAAAAGGTCAATGAAGTTTATCGTTTTACGCAACACAACAATGATCTAAATTCGAACGAAATTTATCGCCTTGCTTCAGAAGTATTTGCAGATGGTGGCTTGTTTCATGAAAACAGCAAAAACATTGCGACTTATTTGTTTGAAGTAGCTGATCATCCAAAGGTTAAAGGAGGAGAATTGTATGTAGGTTACTTCGAAAATGTACAAATTGAAGGTGATTTACATGACGCCATTGGTATTTTCCGCTCGGAGAGTAAAGAGAGCTATATCAAGGTTTACCCAGAAAATGGCGGTTTTAACATCAGCTACGAGCAACAAGGCATCAACATCAACAAGCTCGACAAAGGCTGTTTAATTTTCAAGACCGAAGCTGAAGAAGGCTACAAAGTAGTGGTGGTTGACAATACCAGTCGTACGTCTGAAGCGGCTTATTGGAAAGATCAGTTCTTGATGTTGAAAGTGAGGAATGACAATTTCAACAAAACCCAAAATGTAATGGATGTTTACAAGAACTTCGTTACTGAAAAATTGGACCAAGAGTTTGATGTAGAGAAAACAGATAAAATCGATTTGCTCAACCGATCGATGAAATATTTTAAAGAGAAGGAAACCTTTGACATAGACGAATTTGCCAACGAAGTAATTGCTAACGAAGAAGGTATTGAGCTCTTTAAAAACTATAAACAATCGTACGAAGAAGAGTTTGACACCCAAATTGCAGACACTTTTGACATCTCTGATGCCGCCGTAAAAAAACAGGCAAAAGACTATAAAAGCATCTTAAAGCTTGATAAAAACTTCCATGTTTACATCCACGGAAATAAAGACATGATCGAAAAAGATTACGATGCCGAGAAAGGGATGAACTGCTACAAGCTTTATTTCAAGGAAGAGCAGTAAATTTATGACAGTTCATTTATGAAACAATGGCTAGACTATTGTTAAATTAGTACATGCCAATTCCTAAAAAACTGCTAAGCCGCAAAGAAGAGATTACCAAAGACTTTTTCGTTTTGCTTGATACCCATATGGAGGATATTTTGGTTGGACGAACCGAAGTGATGTATCATATCAAAGATTTTGCAGCCAAATTGTTCATCCACCCTACGCACTTTAGCAATACCATTAAATTAACCACAGGCTATTCGCCTTGTCATTTTGCCGAACAAAGGGTAATGGACGAAGCCAAAAAAATGTTGAGCCAAACAGACAAGCCCATCAACGAAATCAGCTTTAACCTCACTTTTACCGATCCTACCAACTTCACCAAATTTTTCAAGTCATTTGAGGGAGTCACCCCCAGACAATACCGAAAACAGCTGCTAGAAAATACTTAAACTGTCACCATTTTTGCAGCAACTTTAGCCCTGATATTTGTATTGAATTTAAAGATACAAATAGCATGGAAACACAAAAAATAGCACTTGTTACTGGCTCAAGCCGTGGTTTGGGCAAAAATATGGCCATTGCATTGGCAAAAAAAGGGAACGACGTGATCATTACCTACAACAGCAATAAAAAAGAGGCGGAAGAGGTAGTCAACACCATTGAATTTTTAGGCAGAAAAGCCGCAGCGGTACAGTTAAATGTAGGAGACGTAAAAACTTTTACAGACTTTGCCTCGCAACTAAGCACGGTTTTAAACGAAAAATGGAACAGAACCAACTTCGACTTTTTGATCAACAATGCAGGTATTGGCATCAACACACCCTTTGCAGAAACCACCGAAGAACAGTTTGATCTGCTCACCAATATCCACTTTAAAGGAGTATACTTTCTTACCCAAAAATTATTGCCTTTAATTGCCGACGGCGGAAGAATTATTACCGTTTCTACAGGTTTAACTCGTTTTGCTATGCCAGGTTATAGCGTTTACGCGGCATTAAAAGGAGCAATTGAAGTACTTACCAAATACTTGGCAAAAGAACTGGGTGCTAGAGGAATTGCCGTAAATACCATTGCTCCTGGCGCCATTGAAACCGATTTTGGTGGTGGTGTAGTGAGAGACAACGAACAAGTAAACAAAGTAATTGCTGACCATACCGCACTAGGAAGAGTGGGCCTCCCCGATGATATTGGCGGTGTAGTGGCTTTCTTATGTTCAGAAGAAGCTCGCTGGGTAAATGCTCAACGACTTGAAGCATCTGGCGGCATGCACCTGTAGAATCTTAGCATATTTTCAGTAAAATGTTGTGATTTAGAGTTTAAAGGTTTAGTTTTAGTATTTTGAACCTAACCTTTATATGAACCACGAACCCAAAACCAACAACATTTTCAAAGTTATTGGAGCGTCCTCTTTGGGGACGCTCATTGAATGGTACGACTTCTACATCTTCGGTAGTTTGGCCACCATCATCGGATCCCAGCTTTTTCCTTCAGACGCGGGCGCCTCAGCCCTGATCAACACCTTGGCTATTTTTGCCGCTGGTTTTATTGTAAGGCCTTTTGGCGCTTTAGTATTTGGTCGCCTAGGCGATTTAATTGGTCGTAAATACACCTTCTTGCTCACTTTGGTATTGATGGGTGGCTCCACTTTTTTAATTGGCTTAATCCCTTCCTATCAAAGCATCGGTTATGCGGCCCCTATTTTAGTTTTAATTTTAAGATTAATACAAGGCCTAGCTTTAGGCGGCGAATATGGCGGAGCAGCTACTTACGTTGCCGAGCATGCACCTAAAGGGAAACGTGGCTTTTTCACTAGCTGGATACAAACCACTGCAACCTTGGGTTTATTTCTTTCCCTTGGTGTGATTGTAATTACCAAAAATATCATCGGTGCCGAACAATTTGCCGATTGGGGCTGGAGAGTTCCGTTCTTGCTTTCTATTGTATTGATTTTGGTATCGGTTTACATCCGTATGAAGATGCACGAATCTCCATTATTCAGCAAACTTAAAAGTGAAGGAAACATCTCTAAAAATCCTTTAAAAGAAAGCTTCAGCAAAAAATCGAACTTTAAAATGGTGTTGTTAGCACTATTTGGTGCGGCCATGGGGCAAGGGGTGGTTTGGTACACGGGACAATTCTATGCGCAGTCATTCATTGAAAATACCTGTAAAGTAGATTTTAACGATTCGAGATATATGTTGCTTTGGGGCATTGCCTTTGCCACACCATTCTTTGTAGTATTTGGTGCTTGGAGCGATAAAGTCGGCCGAAAATGGATCATGCTTACAGGGATGCTATTGGGTGTCCTTTGCTATCGTCCCATTTATCAAGAGTTTTTGGATAGAACGGATGTAAGTAACGTTACGCCTAGCGAAATCAAAGAAGTTTCTGCGCCAACTATTTTACGCACAGCGATACATGACGCAGCTCACACTGTAGACTTACATAACGCATCAACGGCCGTAAAAACAATCAAACATGAAAGCGGCGACAGTTTAGTAACCACCACAACCATAGTGAGTTTGGTGGATGGTTCTTCTTTCCACAAAGTACAGGTAGATACACTTTATGCGGATGCCAGTAAAGCGATTGGACACGCACCAGTGCTTTACAAAGACAAAAAGCTAGCTTCTAACGATTTTTGGGTATTTGTAGGATTAATTTTCTTCCAAGTATTGTTGGTAACCATGGTATATGGACCAATTGCTGCATTTTTAGTAGAACTTTTCCCAACCAAGATCCGTTATACCTCTATGTCGTTACCTTATCACATTGGAAATGGCGTATTCGGGGGCTTGGTACCTTTTGTGGCTACCTTAATTGCCAGTTTTAAAGGCTCTACACCACTATCGGGCCTTTGGTATCCTATTGGCATAGCAGCGCTTTGTTTTGTAATAGGCACCATTTATTTATCTAACAAAAGAGACGAAAACGTAAACGACTAGACCATGAAAGCATTAAAAAGAACTTTAGGCATTGTATGGATCCTTTTAGGTCCAATTTCAACTATATTTATGTTTTGGCAAGCTTGGGACAAAATCAGCACTGCACCCGCAGGAATTGACCAAACCAATACCGCCCTTCAATGGGGAATTATCCTGCTCATTTATCTTCCAATTGCAGCAGGACTGGTAATTTTTGGGAAATATGCACTAGCAGGCGAGTTTGACGAACTACCAACCAATTCAGAAGAGCTTTAAAACCGACCAACACTATTTGAAAGCCCAGCGGATTAATTTTCGTTGGGCTTTTTTGTGGAACCTTTGCGTTATTTCTTTTTTCTTAGCGGTTTATTTTTTTTTACCGCAAAGGTTTTTTTATTAAGACACGCAAAGAACGCAAAGCAATCTTAAAAAATGAATACCTCCTGAATTAACGGTCTAACAAATAAAATGTCACCACTCCGTGGTTGATTGATTAATCCTATATTTTCTAGAATAATGTCAGTCCTTCGGACTTAAAATATTATTTAAAAATGGTTTAGTCCAAATATATTACAACTTTAAAACATCCTCGTTCTCAAGTACGAAGTGGTGCCGCTATTATAACAAATCAAGCATCAAACCAAAACCCTGAAAGGGTGACACCAAAGACAAAAAGCCCATTCAAAAACATGTTTAAGCGTAAATGAAACTTTGCGTCCTTTGCGTCGCTTCTTTTTTCTTAGCGGTTTATTTTTTTACCGCAAAGGTTTTTATTAAGTTCCGCAAAGACCGCAAAGAAATTATATCGTATATCAAAGCACATACTCATCATTAATCGGTAAAATTGGAGGCGGCGTATCTTCTTCCCCCATCATTTCCAGCAAATTAATTTCTATCGTTCTGGTAATTTGATTCAGAGGAATGCCCGCTACATTATTTTCAAACGGATCAACCAAGTTCATTCCATTGATTTGAGTAGACACGAATACAAAACCAATCATCCAGCCCATAAAAATAGACCACACACCCATTTCCTGACTAATCACCAACGTAAATGTCACTACAAAAAGCCAGATAAAAACCTTGGTTAAATAACTGTAAGTGGTAGGGAAAACGGTATTTTTAATCCGCTCGCTCATGCCCATTTGATCGCTGAATTTCACCAATAGCTCGTTGATTTGCATAAACTTAAAGCCATCTATTTTCCCACTGCTGTAAAGCTGCTCTAAATCGTCAGACTGCTTATGTAAAATAGCGTTATGGATATTGGCCTGTTTTTCCACTTGCGTACGCTCTTCCTCATCCAAATACTTCACGTAAATCAAATCTACCGTTCCACGCAACTTCGCTTTTAAGGCATATAAAAAAGCGATGTGCCTGCGAACCATCTTCTGTACAAGTACATTATTTTCATCGCTTTGCGGCACATAACTAAGCAAGCTACGTGCAAACGAACGCGAATCGTTTACCAGGCCGCCCCAAACTTTTCGGGCTTCCCACCATCTATCATAAGCCTGGTTATTATTAAAACCGATAAAAAAAGCAATGGCCGTACCCAATACCGTAGGGATAATGGTTGGAATAGAAAAGTGGTAGGCAATGAGATATTCACGGATAAAATAAGCCCCCATACAGGAAGCAATCATGATAATATCTACGTACCAAGTGTTAATGATAATTCTACTTAGCCGAATGTTGTTGACAAGAAGCATAGGGTTTTTCTGTTTGTTGGTTTCTTAACAACAAATTAGAAAAATAGTTAGATATTTTTTCAAAAATGAGATTCTAAAAACTACCCACTTTAGTCAATGAGATAAGAAACCGTATCTATTTTTTGATTAGATTTTTGAGCCAAGTATTTCATGATCTTATCTTGCTGAACTTCGTCCCTTAATCCGCTCGTGGTATTCCAATAATTACCATCCGTAAATTTCACATCATAATGCGGATTGGGGCTAATATTTTTTCGGTCTTTTAAAATGGCATTTTCAACAAAGCTAATGCTCTTGATTTGTTTGAAATCGTATACTTTTTTATCCGTAGTAAAAAAATCATTTAAAACAATCTGCTTATCATTTATTTCAATCGAATAATCTGACATTAGAAAAATTGAGCCAATTGCGCATACTCCAAATATCCAAGAGAAAGATTTAAAAATTCTCATTCCATCAATCCCACTTTTTAAATTAGTGTAGTGGAGGTATTCATCATATCGATCTCTTAAAAGTAAACGATAAATTAAGCTCACTGGAAAAATCGTTGTTGCAAGTGCTAAAAACGTTGCTGGAACAAACCACAGATAGAGGTTAGGTATTATCAAAAACTCCAAATTTATCTCCTTTTCAGAAAATGAATTCATCCAAAAAAACAGACTACTAAAACCATAAACCAAGGATGGGGTTAATATGAAAAATAGAATTACACCAAAAAACTCCCATTTAGCATATTGCTTTCGTAAAATATAGAGATTCCCTGTGGAAAAAATCTGCTTGGGTTTGTAAGGAAATATCTTTGCCAGCAACAAGAGTACAAGACCTACCGTTGCTTTTACCGAAAAATACATCCCTTATAAATGATACTATACGACCCTTAACAACAACCCTTTTAAATATTCTCCTTCTGGAAAAGACAACCTTACAGGATGGTCTTCGGGTTGGCAAAACTGCTTAATGATCTGTACTTCTTTACCAGCATCCAAAGCGGCCCAGGCAATAATCTGTTTGAAAGTTTCAATATCCACCGCACCAGAGCAAGAAAAGGTAGCCAACAAACCGCCACTTTCCAACAACATCAAACCTCTGCGGTTCAAATCTTTGTAGGCCCTTGCTGCCCTATCCAATGCCGAACGTGAAGGCGCATATTTCGGAGGATCCAACACTACCACATCAAACTTTTTGCCTTCGTCGTTAAATTGGCGCAACTGTTTGTTCACATCACTTTGGATCGCGATATGTTTAGCAGCGTCAAATTGGTTCAACGTAATATTCTGTTTTAACGTTTCAATGGCCAAAGCCGAGCTATCTACACTCGTCACTTCGGCAGCACCTTGGGCAAAAGCATTCAAACTAAAACCACCGCTGTAACTAAAACAATCCAATACCGTTTTACCTGTACTGTATGAAGCCAAAATACTTCGGTTATCACGTTGGTCGCAGTAAAAGCCAGACTTTTGTCCTTCGGCAATATTGATATGGTATTTAATTCCGTTCTCCTTTACTTCAATAAACTCGGCAGGATTTTCGCCCCAAAGCAAACCATTTTCGGCCGTAATTCCCTCGTGGGTACGGGCCGTAGCATCGCTCCTGTCAAAAATTCCTTTAGGCTGTAAGCGTTTTACCAATACCTTAATAATGGTTTCTTTCGCTTTTTCAATGCCCGAACTTAAGATCTGCACCGAAAGGAAATCTGCATAACGGTCTACAATTAGCCCAGGTAAAAAATCAGCTTCGCTAAAAATCAAACGGCAAGCAGTAGTTGCTTCATTGGCCAACAAATGCGCTCTACCATCAATCGCGGTATTCACTTTTTGTTCGTACCAAGCTTCATCAATGTTCACATTTTCATCCCATTCCAGCAATCTAACCGCCACACGAGATTGGTCGTTATAATAACCATAGGCTAAAAACTCACCTTGCGCATCCAATACTTTCACCACATCCCCATTTTCAGGCTTTCCCTTTACCTTATCCAAAGCGCCAGAAAACACCCAAGGATGTCGTTGATACACTGCTTTTTCTTTTCCTTTTTTTAGCTTGATTTCTACCATTTTGCAAAGATATGGAAAAAGTTTTCAGTGATTAGAAAGCAGTTTTCAGTTATCTAACCAACCAAAACCTTATTTTTGGATTATGGAAGAAATTAGCTGGAATGATTTTGAAAAAGTTGAGCTAAGGGTAGGCACCATTATCGAAGCCTTTGAATATCCCGAAGCACGCAAGCCCGCCTATAAAGTGAAGGTTGATTTTGGCGAGTTCGGCATTAAAATGAGCAGTGCACAAATCACCAAACACTACACCCTATCAGATTTAATTGGCCGTCAGATTATTGGGGTCATCAATTTTCCGAAAAAACAAATTGGCAAGTTCATGAGCGAGTTTTTGGTTACGGGCTTTGCCGATGAAAACGGCGATATTGTATTGAACAGCGTAGAGAGAAAAGTACCAAACGGCAGTAAGCTAATCTAGATTAGAAAAGAAGTATTTAGTAGTTAGTATTTAGACGTAATGCCCATCTAAACCTTTCAACTTTCCAACAATTCCAACAGTTAAACAATTACCCAATGTCCTTCTATAATTTCGAAGAAAACGCCAACCCGCAGCAAGAAGACGAACACTTCATGCGCTTAGCACTCAATGAGGCTAAAAGAGCTTATGATGCGCAAGAAATTCCCATTGGCGCGGTAGTGGTTTGCAAAGGCAAGGTAATTGGTAGGGGCTACAACCTTACCGAGCAACTTAATGATGTAACCGCACACGCCGAAATGCAGGCCTTTACCGCCGCAGCACAAACCTTGGGCGGCAAATATCTTAAAGATTGCACCTTATACGTTACCATTGAACCCTGTGTAATGTGCGCAGGTGCCAGCTACTGGACACAAGTGAGTAGGATTGTTTATGGCGCCAAAGAAGAAAAACGAGGCTTCACCAAGATTAACCAAAACCTTTTGCATCCCAAAACGTTGTTAACAGGAGGTGTTTTGGCCGAGGAATGCGGTAGCCTCATGTCGGCCTTTTTTATCAATAAGCGCAAGTAATCTTGACAAACAATTGAATAAAACTTAACCTTTCTCTGCTATATTTGTAGAGATAACATTTAAATAACCTTAAAAAAATAAATATTATGGCTTTTGAATTACCTGCGTTAGCATACGCAACCGACGCTTTAGAACCACATATCGACAAAGCAACCATGGAAATTCACCATGGCAAGCACCACCAAGCTTATGTTACCAACTTAAACAAAGCTTTAGAGGGCAAACCAGAAGCAAACGCCAATTTGGATGACATCATCAAAAACATTTCTAAATATCCTGCTGCAGTACGCAACAATGGCGGTGGTCACTATAACCACTCATTATTTTGGACTGTTTTAGGACCAAATAAAGGTGGTGAGCCAACTGGCGATTTAGCTAAAGCAATTAACGATACTTTCGGTTCTTTTGCTGACCTTAAAACAAAATTGCAAGATGCTGGTGCAACCCGTTTCGGTTCTGGCTGGGCTTGGCTTTCAGTAGGTGCTGACGGTAAATTGTTCGTATCTTCTACTGCTAACCAAGACAATCCTTTAATGGACATCGCTGAACAAAAAGGTGCCCCTATTTTCGGTATCGATGTTTGGGAACACGCTTATTACTTAAAATACCAAAACAAACGTCCTGATTACTTAGCGGCAATTTGGAACGTGGTAAACTGGGATGCTGTAGCAGAGCGCTATAAAAAAGCATTAGGTAAATAATTCACTTTTCTTTTTTAGAAAAGCAACCAATGCGGGACGTCGGATACGATAGTCCCGCTTTTCGTTTTTATCTTTTTGTTTTAATAGGGCTGTCGTCCTGAGCCTCCCGAATCGGGACAGGTTGTCGAAGAATATTTTCGCTAGCAGCACTTCCTTTGTCACACTGAG
>NZ_JAELTX010000102.1 GCF_016429065.1 Pedobacter sp. ASV17 | reverse complement strand
GCCTCAAAAAAGACAAACTTTATTCTTCTCGGCAACAATGCCACCAGAGATAGAAAAGTTGGCCAATACCATTTTAAAAGATCCAGTAACGGTAGAGGTTACACCTGTTTCTTCTACTGCTGATACCATTAAGCAATCCATTTATTTTGTAGACAAACCAGATAAAAGAAAGCTGCTAAAACACCTGCTTGATGAGCTTAAAATCAATCACACCTTGATTTTTACGCGTACTAAACACGGTGCCGACAGAATTGCAAGAGACTTGGTTAAAGATGGCGTTAAAGCCGCGGCTATTCACGGAGATAAATCTCAAGGAGCCAGACAACGTGCCTTAACGGAGTTTAAAGACAGGACTTTAAGAGTATTAGTAGCTACGGATATTGCAGCTAGGGGTATTGATATTGATGACCTGACCTATGTTTTCAACTATGACCTACCTAACGTACCTGAAACTTATGTACACCGAATTGGCCGTACAGGTAGAGCTGGTGCAAATGGAAATGCCATTTCTTTTGTTGATGCAGAGGAAAACGAATACCTCATTGCCATCCACAAATTGATTAAGAAGGTCATTCCAATTGTGGAAGATCACCCTTATCCTTTAAGTTGGAAAAGTATGTTGGCGGGCAAGGAAGTGCAACGAAAACCTCAAAAAGATTCCAAAGGGAACAAAGAGAGTGCTCATAGCAAGAAGAAAAAATTCCACAAAAGCAGAAGATAATTCGAGAAAGCCTATTAATTAACGTTAATAGGCTTTTTATTACCCGTTAAATCTACTTTATACCAGTTTCCTTTTTCAAACAAGGCCGCTTCATGCTGGCCTTCGTGCTGGTTAACATCAATACCTAATATTTTGCCACCATAGTAAAATCCTACATTTGATTTGATGATGGTGTGACCAACAATAATTCGCTTTACTTGATATTGGGCCAATGTTTGGTCAACAATAGCTTCTTCAAGGGCTGGTTGTTTAAAATAGCCTCTAAACCAAAACAGGCCTACGGTACTGTTAAATATCTTAAGGATTTTATCGTCTTTAACGGTATTCTTTAAGTCTTTCCAACCGATATAAGGTTTTGAAATGGCATTGAGTTGTTCCACCGTTAACTTTAGCTCGTTAATTTCTGGAGAAATGCCACCATGTAAACATAAATTATCGCCAATTTTCTCAACCAGATTTTTACTTCTCAACCACCTGCCAAGTTCAGTATTTTCATCATAAAGCTCCATGTACGATTGGCCCATGGCTTCGGCAGCTGCCAAATACTTTTGGTCTAAATATTTGAGATTGCCCGCTAAGTTCATGATATCGTGATTACCCAAGATGGTGTGCACATAGCCACCTTTTGCTTTAGCCTCTTCCTCTAATTTATACAACAGCCATAAAGTCGCGGGTACATCTTTCCCCCTATCGAACAAATCACCGCAAATGACCAAATGACCTTTACCAAAAATCCATTCGTATTTTTTATTGATAACTTTATTAGACAGCAGTAAATTTCTTAAAGCATCAAATTCGCCTTCAATATCTGACAGGAACAATAGTTTATCAGGTTGAGCCCACACGCTTGGTTCGTTCACTAAAGAAGCCTTTAGCTTTACCTCAAAATTTTTCTCTGGGGCATTAGAAAACTTCACTTTTACAACAAGCTTTTGCTTTTCTGCTAAATCATAGGACTTTTCAGTAGCCAATGCTTTTTGATTAGAATGGATAACTTCTTTTACCAAAAGCTGCTTGCCTTTGTAAAGCAGGTAGGGTCCATCAAAAACATTACCTAAGGTATCTTGCGCACTTGCCTTAACCATTGAAAACAAGAGGATGGCAAATGACAACAAAGCAGGTGTAAATCTCATATCAGCAGTTAAAATGGGTGCTATACTTTTCTTATTTTAATGATGCGCAACCAATGCATCACCTTCATCATTGGATAGGTTGGATCAAATTCCCACCAGCGGGTTGCGAAGTTTGGTGAATTTGGTCTTTTGTGGTGATTGTTCTGAAACAATTCTCCCATCAATAGAAAATCCCAAGGCAAAGAGTTTTTACTGTGATCGTCGTTATCGTGGTTAGAGTAACCATATTTGTGTCCGCACCAGTTGACAATTGCACCATGAATTGGTCCCATTAAAAAATGGATAGGTAGTAGTAAAAACATCCACCAAGAGGTGGCAAAAGTGACATAAAACCAAATGTAAAACAAGCCACATGCAATACGCCAGAACCATGAATCACCTATCCTATCTATCAATGGCCACTCTGGATAATTTCCTCTAAAGGCTGGTTCTGGTTCTATTTTGTGTAATAGGTAAGCCAGATACATGTTTTTAGTGGCGATCATCATTCCAAAAACATCCTTAAAAAAATGTGGCGAATGCGGGTCCTTTTCAGTATCGCTGTAGGCGTGGTGCATACGATGCAAAATGGCATAGGCTCTAGGATTTAGAAAAGAAGAACCTTGTGAAATAAGCAACAGTAGGTAGAAAAAACGTTCCCAAAATTTATTCATCTTAAACATTTTATGCGATGAATAACGGTGGAGAAAAAAGGTTTGGCTAAACAATGATAGAAACCAATGTGCCAAAAAGAAATATAAAATAATCATACAAAGGGGCAAGAATGGTCTTTCTTGCCATAAATTTTAATTTAATTAATAATGGGATAAGATTATCTCCCGAAATCGTCTTGAACGCGTACAATATCATCCTCGTCTGAAGGATTGCTAGCATCGGTATGTTGCCATATTTCGGCCACCACACCCCAATCGTCCAGTCCAATTAAACGGTGACGCTCACCTTGATGTAACTTAATTTGGTGATTTGGCGAATAGGTTTTCAGCTCCCCCTCTTCGTCAGTCTCGCTGGTTTTAACCCCAACAGTACCTGTTACCACTTGCCAAATTTCGGCCCTACGATGATGGTATTGCCAAGACAGTCTGGCATTTGGTGCTACGATTAAAATTTTAGGGCCTAGCTTACCACCAATTTTTAAAGTATCGATGTCTAATCCGTCAAAATAGGTATCAGCAAATTGTTGTGCCTGTGCTTCATCTATGACAAAAAAACCACCCCAAGGCCTGGTTTCATCTCTATTGACAACGTTAAAACCCTCAAGTTTTAAGCGTTGTGCTACGCTATCAAAAATATCTCGCTTTTGAGTATCCATAAAGTTCAAAAATAACAGTTAAAAACTAAAACACGCATAATGTCAGCTAGTTTTAATAAATAACCTAAAATTTAGTTTTGGGAAGAAGCCTTTTTTGCTTGCCGTTTACCAATGGCAACAAAAGCAAAAAACAACATTACGAATAACAACGTAACGAATATGCAATTCAAAATAACCTGCTGTAATCCCAATTCAGCAACATTTAAAAATGGATAAGGATAAAAATTAGCGTAAGCACCTCTAATGAGTACAAAGAAAATGTAAATTAAAGGGAAGGTCAACCACCCCCAGATATTTGACCACTTTAATTGGTGTTTTGGCACAAAATAAATCCAATAGATCAAGAATAAAAGCGGTACAATCACATGAAGCAATTCGTTTAGCACAATTGCCCAACCACTTAACACCCATAAAAACCTCAAAACAGTATTGTAAATTAATGCAACTACAGTAATGTAAACCGTGATGGCGGTAATGACGCTTGGCCTTTTAAAGAAGATTCCAAAAGTAGTTTTTGGTAGCAGAAAAATAGCGGTAGCACAGATAGCCACCAACAAATTGCTATCAATGGTAAAGTAACTAAAAAACCTGATCAACAATTCGGTGCTACTAGCAGCTCCGCTATTGATATGCAAATAAAATTGAAAAATAAGGGCAAACCAAGCGGTGATGGTTAGTAGGCCTAGGTATACTTTCTCTGTTTTATCCTTCATCATTTTCCATAAAAAAGCCACTTACGAGTGGCAAGTGGCTATTCTTTTTAAGCTTGGGCAGTTGGTCCTCCAAATCCCATTGGATATGGTGTTTCGTCCTGCGTTTTGATGCGTCCATGTGCTGCTTCAAACTTTTCAATGTTATCTTGCATGGCGTGCATTAAACGTTTTGCATGCTCTGGAGTTAAAATAATCCTAGATTTTACCTTTGCTTTAGGTATGCCTGGCATTACCCTAATGAAATCCATTACAAACTCCGTATTAGAGTGCGTAATGATGGCCAGGTTTGAAAAAATACCTTCGGCTATCTCTTCCGACAATTCTATATTTAATTGATTTTCGTTCTGTTGTTCTTCCATATTAACAAAGCTAATACTTTAATTTAAAAGTGCTAAGCTTCTTAAAAAATGTTTATCATATCTATATCAACTATTTTCAAATCCTCCTTAGCACTCCTATAATCTCATCTCAACCGAGCCCTGGGGAGCATCCGTCCCGATTATTCGGGAAAGATCTAACAACTATGCCTTTATCAATATGTTTTTTAAGACCTCGAAGAGGTCAAATCTATATAACATAATCGACTAGCATTGATACGACTCTGTAGGAGTCGTGTGTCCCTATGTACAGTTGTATTATAACCATTGAAATCCTTTGGATTTTTGTTCAAACCCTTCTAACCACTCACATATCGTCATCTCAACCCTTCTAGAGAGATCTAACAACTATGTCTTTATCAATATACTTTTTAGGACCTCAAAGAGGTCAAATCTATATAATATGCTCAATTAGCTTTGATGCGACTTTGTAGGAGTCGTATGCTCCAATGTACGTTTGTGCTACAGCCATTGAAATCCTTTGGATTTTTGTTCAAAGCCTTCTAACCACTCACATATCGTCATCTCGACCCTTCGAGAGAGATCTAACAAATATGCCTTTATCAATATACTTTTTAAGACCTCGAAGAGGTCAAATCTATATAATATGCTCAATTAGCTTTGATGCGACTCTGTAGGACTCGTATGCTCCGATGTACGATTGTATTATAACTATTAAAATCCTTCAGATTTTATTTAAACAACCCATTAAGACTTACGAAGTTTAACTTTAGTTTTTATTGTTTTCAAAGGTAAAGTTGAGGGCTTCGCCGTTTAAAAACTTCGTAAATCTAATGATATACCCATTGAAGACGGGAAACATTACCCCACAAAAAAATCCCTAGCGAAAACGCTAGGGATTTATATTTAATTGCTTTATTAGCATTACTGCTACTAAGCTTCTACTTCTTCTTGTTTTGAAGCTAATAGTTTGTCGTACTCTTCTTGAGAACCTACAATGATACGCTCGTAGCCACGTACACCAGTACCTGAAGGAATCAAGTGACCAACGATAACGTTTTCTTTCAAGCCTAACATTCTGTCTTTCTTACCTGCAATTGCAGCTTCGTTCAACACTTTTGTAGTTTCCTGGAATGATGCCGCAGAAATGAATGACTTAGTACCTAATGAAGCACGAGTGATACCTTGTAGTACCGAACTAGCAGTAGCTGGTTTAGCATCTCTTACTTCGATCTGAGCCAAATCTTGACGTTTCAATTGAGAATTTTCGTCTCTTAATTTACGTAAAGAAATGATCTGACCTTGTTTTACGGTAGTTGAATCACCTACTTCAACAACAACTTTCTTGTCAAAGATTTCGTCGTTCTCATCCATAAAGTCCCAACGATCTACAGAGTCGTTCTCTAGGAAACGGGTATCTCCCGGATCTTCGATATGAACTTTCTGCATCATTTGGTGTACA
Source organism: Pedobacter sp. ASV17 (assembly GCF_016429065.1). GTDB lineage: Bacteria > Bacteroidota > Bacteroidia > Sphingobacteriales > Sphingobacteriaceae > Pedobacter. The sequence goes on along the minus strand of NZ_JAELTX010000102.1, from coordinate 14,625 downwards.
ATTACTTCGAAGTGTTTATCGTTGATTTTCACCCCTTGTAAACGGTAAACCTCTTGGATACCATTCACTAAGTATTCTTGTACTGCTGCTGGACCTTTAATGGCCAAGATATCCGCTGGAGAGATAGAACCATCTGACAATGGCATACCTGCTTTCACGAAGTCGTTATCTTGTACCAAGATGTGTTTAGAAAGTGGCACTAGGTATTTTTTAACCTCACCATCTCTAGACTCGATCGTCATCTCACGGTTACCACGTTTGATACCACCTAAAGTTACTACACCATCAATTTCAGTAACAACTGCTGGGTTTGAAGGGTTACGAGCCTCGAACAACTCAGTTACACGAGGCAAACCACCCGTAATATCTCGGGTTTTACCTGTAGCACGAGGAATCTTAACCAATACCTGACCGCTTTGTACAGCATCACCATCATCAACCGCAATGTGCGCTCCTACTGGAATGTTGTAAGTTCTGATCAACTCGCCTTTTTTATCCAATACCTTGATAGCAGGGTTTTTGGTTTTATCACGAGTATCGATAATTACTTTTTCACGGTGACCAGTTTGCTCATCAGATTCTTCACGGAAAGTTACCCCTTCGATGATCGCATCAAATTCGATCTTACCTCCAAATTCTGAGATAATAACCGCGTTATATGGATCCCAAGAAACAATTTTATCACCTTTAGCAACTTTATCACCTTCTTTTACATATAAGAATGCACCATAAGGAATATTGTTGTTTACGATTACTTTGTTAGTTCCTGGCTCAACAATTCTGAATTCACCTGAACGACCTAATACGATTTCAATTACACCATCTTCGGTAGTAGTTTGTACCGTACGTAAGTTTTCAAACTCAATTACACCATCAAACTTAGCGTTGATTTGAGATTCGTTGGCAATGTTAGATGCCGTACCACCCACGTGGAAAGTACGAAGTGTTAACTGTGTACCTGGCTCACCGATTGACTGTGCAGCAATTACACCTACAGCCTCACCTCTTTGAACACGTTTACCCGACGCTAAGTTACGTCCGTAACACAATGCACAAACACCACGTTTGTTCTCACAAGTTAATACAGAACGGATCTCGATACCTTCTAACGGAGATTCTTCGATTGCTCTAGCAACATCCTCGTCAATATCTTGACCTGCACCTACCAATAACTCACCGTTTAATGGGTTGTACACATCATGTAATGAGGTACGTCCCAAAATACGCTCGTATAATGGCTCAACAACGTCTTCGTTATCTTTCAATGCTGTAGTGTACATACCTCTTAAAGTACCACAGTCTACATCATTAACAATCATATCTTGCGCTACGTCATGCAAACGACGAGTTAAGTAACCCGCATCCGCTGTTTTTAACGCCGTATCCGCCAAACCTTTACGGGCACCGTGGGTAGAGATAAAGTACTCTAATACAGATAATCCCTCTTTAAAGTTCGACAAGATTGGGTTTTCGATAATCTCACCACCAGAACCTGATTTTTGAGGTTTAGCCATCAAGCCCCTCATACCTGCCAACTGACGAATCTGCTCTTTAGAACCACGGGCTCCAGAGTCAAGCATCATGTAAACAGAGTTAAAACCTTGGTTATCTGATGATAACTGGTTCATTACAAACGTAGTTAAACGGTTGTTGATACGAGTCCAGATATCGATAATTTGGTTGTAACGCTCGTTGTTGGTAATGAAACCCATGTTATAGTTGTTTCTTACCTCTTCAACCTCGTTAGCAGCTTGCTCTAGTAAAGTGTGTTTCTCCACTGGAATGTTTACGTCTTGTAAGTTAAACGATAAACCTCCACGGAATGCACTTTGGAAACCTAATTCTTTGATATCATCCAAGAATCTGGCCGAACGAGCCATACCAGTCATTTTTACTACTTCACCAATGATATCTCTTAAAGATTTTTTGGTTAATAGTTCGTTGATATAACCAACTTCTTCTGGTACCATTTGGTTAAATAACACACGACCTACTGTAGTTTCAATTAACTTGTTTACAATAGTACCGTCAGTTTCTTTAACGTTAGCTTTAACTTTAATCCAAGCGTGTAAATCTACTCTCTTCTCATTGTAGGCAATAATTACCTCTTCTGCAGAGTAGAAATTCATATCCTGACCTTTTACTACTCTCTGAGCATCAGTTCTACGGCCTTTAGTAATATAATAAAGACCCAAAACCATATCTTGAGAAGGTACTGTAATAGGCGTACCGTTAGCAGGGTTAAGGATATTGTGCGCTGCCAACATCAATACTTGGGCTTCCAAAATTGCAGCATTACCTAACGGTAAGTGGACTGCCATCTGGTCACCGTCAAAATCGGCGTTGAATGCGGTACACACTAATGGGTGTAATTGGATAGCTTTACCTTCAACTAATTTTGGTTGGAAAGCCTGGATACCCAAACGGTGAAGCGTAGGTGCACGGTTTAGCAACACTGGGTGTCCTTTCAACACGTTTTCAAGGATATCCCAAACTAGTGGATCTTTTCTATCAACAATTTTCTTAGCTGATTTTACGGTCTTAACAACACCTCTTTCAATCATCTTACGAATAATGAACGGTTTGTAAAGCTCGGCAGCCATATCTTTTGGTAAACCGCATTCGTGTAATTTAAGGTTTGGACCTACAACAATTACCGAACGAGCAGAATAATCCACACGTTTACCTAATAAGTTTTGACGGAAACGACCTTGTTTACCTTTCAAGATATCTGAAAGTGATTTCAAGGCACGGTTACCTTCAGTTTTAACAGCGTTTACTTTACGTGAGTTATCGAACAACGAGTCAACAGCTTCCTGTAACATACGTTTTTCGTTACGTAAAATAACCTCTGGTGCTTTGATCTCGATCAAACGTTTTAAACGGTTGTTACGGATAATCACACGACGATATAAATCGTTCAAATCTGAAGTTGCGAAACGACCACCTTCCAATGGAACTAATGGACGTAACTCTGGTGGAATAACTGGAACGATCTTGATGATCATCCACTCTGGGTTATTCTCGATATTCTCTCTTGAGCTACGGAAAGCCTCAACTACTTGAAGGCGTTTTAACGCTTCATTTTTACGTTGTTGAGAAGTTTCGTTAGCTGCTTGGTGACGTAAGTTATAAGATAAGCTATCTAAATCAATACGTTTCAACAAATCTTCTAACGCCTCTGCACCCATTTTGGCTACAAATTTATTAGGATCTTTATCGTCTAAGTATTGGTTTTCTTTAGGTAATTTATCTAAAATATCAAGGTACTCTTCTTCAGTTAAGAAATCCATAAACTGGATACCTTGCTCAGCCATTAAACCAGCTTGGATAACTACATAACGCTCGTAGTAAATGATCAAGTCTAATTTTTTGGTTGGCAAACCTAAAAGATAACCGATTTTGTTAGGCAAAGAACGGAAATACCAGATATGCGCTACAGGAACTACCAAATTGATGTGTCCCATACGCTCTCTACGCACTTTTTTTTCAGTTACCTCAACACCACAACGGTCGCAAACAATCCCTTTGTAACGGATACGTTTGTATTTACCGCAATGACATTCGTAATCTTTTACAGGACCAAAAATACGCTCGCAGAACAAACCATCACGTTCTGGTTTGTAAGTACGATAGTTAATGGTTTCTGGCTTTAAAACTTCACCGCTTGAACGCTCCAAGATGTTCTCTGGAGAAGCCAAGCTAATGGTAATGGAAGTGAAGTTACTTTTTAATTTATTATCCTTTTTGTAAGACATTCTTTTTATGTTTTGTGTTACGAGTTATGGGTTGCGGGTGTCAGCTCGTAACTCTTAACCCGCAACTTGTAACTTATAACTAGTCTAACGTAATATCTAAACCTAAGCCGCGTAGCTCGTGTACCAATACGTTGAACGATTCTGGTACGCCTGGAGTTGGTAGGTTTTCACCTTTAACAATAGCTTCGTAGGTTTTAGCTCTTCCAATAACATCATCAGACTTCACAGTCAAGATCTCTTGAAGGATATTAGCAGCACCGAATGCCTCTAATGCCCAAACCTCCATCTCACCAAAACGCTGACCACCGAACTGGGCTTTACCACCCAATGGTTGTTGTGTAATTAATGAGTATGGTCCGATTGAACGGGCGTGCATCTTATCATCAACCATGTGACCTAATTTCAGCATGTAAATAATACCTACTGTAGTTGGTTGGTCAAATTTCTCACCTGTTAAACCATTGTTTAAGTAAGTTCTACCAGAAGCTGGCAAACCTGCTTTAGCGATCCAATCTTCTACCTCATCGCTCTTAGCACCGTCGAAAATTGGCGTAGCAAATTTAACGCCCAATTCTTTACCAGCCCAAGCCAATACGGTTTCGTAGATCTGGCCCAAGTTCATACGTGAAGGTACACCTAGTGGGTTCAACACGATATCAACTGGAGTTCCGTCATTTAAGAAAGGCATATCCTCGTCACGTACAATACGTGCAACAATACCTTTGTTACCGTGACGACCCGCCATCTTATCACCTACTTTTAGTTTACGTTTTTTAGCTACATAAACCTTAGCCATCTGAACAATTCCTGATGGAAGCTCATCACCAACGCTGATCGCAAATTTATCACGTTTGTAAGCACCTAGTTCTTCGTTTACACGGATACCATAGTTGTGCAACAACATTTTAATTTGCTCGTTTTTATCCTCGTCAGTAGTCCATTTGTATGGATTGATGTGAGCATACTCTAAGTCGATCAACATTTTTTGCGTAAACTTAGCGCCTTTAGCAATTAAAAGCTCTCTGTATACGTTAAATACGCCTTGTGAAGTTTTACCGTTCACAATTTGGAATAACTTGTCAACTAATTCGTTTTTCAAGTTTTCCATAGCAAGGTTGTATCTCTTATCTAATTTCTCGATCGCTGATTTTTCTTCTGCTTTAGAAGTTTTCTTAGCTCTTGAGAATAGTTTAGTATCAATAACTACACCTTTGATTGATGGAGGAGTTTTTAATGAAGCATCCTTAACATCACCAGCTTTGTCACCAAAGATGGCACGTAATAATTTCTCTTCTGGTGAAGGATCAGACTCTCCTTTTGGTGTAATTTTACCAATAAGGATATCACCTTCTTTAACTTCAGCACCAATACGGATGATACCGTTTTCATCAAGGTCTTTAGTAGCCTCTTCAGAAACGTTAGGGATATCTGGAGTTAACTCCTCTTCACCACGTTTAGTATCACGTACTTCTAGTTCAAACTCTTCGATGTGTAATGAAGTAAAGATATCTTCTCTAACAATACGCTCGTTAATTACGATCGCATCCTCAAAGTTATATCCTTGCCAAGGCATGAAAGCTACTTTTAAGTTTCTTCCTAATGCCAACTCACCATCTTCAGTTGCGTAACCTTCACAAAGCACTTGTCCTTTAGTCACTTTTTGACCTTTCTTAACGATTGGTTTCAAGTTGATACAAGTATTTTGGTTGGTTTTCTTGAACTTGGTTAATCTATAAGTTTTGCTATCGCCTTCGAAAGAAACTAAACGATCGTCATCGTTTCTTTCATATTTGATTACAATTTCATTAGCATCAACATACTCCACAACACCAGCACCTTCTGCATTGATCAAAGTTCTTGAGTCACGTGCAACGCGACCTTCTAAACCTGTACCTACAATTGGAGCCTCAGGACGTAACAATGGTACGGCCTGACGTTGCATGTTCGATCCCATCAACGCCCTGTTCGCATCATCATGCTCCAAGAAAGGAATCAATGAAGCCGCGATAGAGGTAATTTGGTTTGGTGCAATATCCATCAAGTCTAATTTCTCAGGCTCGATAATCGGGAAGTCACCCTCGTAACGTGCTTTAACACGTGGCGTAGAGAAGTTACCTTTATCATCGTACTGTGCGTTAGCTTGAGCGATAGTTTTACCATCCTCGTCTTCTGCCGATAAGTAAATTACATCTTCGTTCATTGCTACTTTACCATCCACTACCTTTTTGTAAGGAGTTTCGATAAAGCCTAAGCTGTTGATTTTTGCGTGAACACAAAGTGATGAAATCAAACCAATGTTTGGTCCCTCTGGAGTTTCGATAGTACACAAACGACCGTAGTGCGTATAGTGAACGTCACGAACCTCGAAACCTGCACGCTCACGGGATAGACCACCTGGACCTAAAGCTGAAAGACGACGCTTGTGCGTAATCTCCGCCAATGGGTTGGTTTGGTCCATGAACTGTGATAGCTGGTTGGTACCAAAGAAAGAGTTGATTACAGATGACAATGTACGAGCATTGATCAAATCTGTTGGGGTAAACACCTCGTTATCACGGATATTCATACGCTCACGGATCGTTCTAGCCATACGAGCTAAACCTACACCAAATTGTGCGTACAACTGCTCACCTACCGTACGTACACGACGGTTTGATAAGTGGTCAATATCATCCACCTCTTCTTTTGAGTTGATCAATTTGATCAAGTATTTCACGATAGCGATAATATCCGCTTTCGTTAATACCTTCACATCATCAGGGGTATCCATTTTCAACTTACGGTTGATACGGTATCTACCCACATCACCTAAGTCATAACGCTTATCCGAGAAGAATAAACGCTCAATAATACCTCTTGCTGTTTCCTCATCAGGTGGTTCTGCGTTACGCAAAGCACGATAGATGTTCTCCACAGCCTCTTTTTCAGAGTTTGAAGTATCTTTTTGTAAAGTATTATATATAATGGTATAATCAGCTTGTGATGCACCGTCATCTTTAGACAAGATAATGGTTTTAACACCAGCATCGATGATTAAATCAATATGCTCGTCTTCTAAAATGGTATCCCTGTCTAAGATTACCTCGTTACGGTCGATAGAAACCACCTCACCAGTATCCTCATCCACAAAATCCTCAACCCATTTTCTAAGTACCCTTGCAGCAAGTTTACGTCCGATATATTTCTTCAAACCAGATTTGCTAACTTTTACTTCGTCAGCTAAATCGAAAAGTTCTAAGATGTCTTTATCAGAATCATAACCAATAGCACGCAATAACGTAGTTACAGGGAATTTCTTTTTACGATCGATGTAAGCATACATTACGTTGTTAACGTCTGTAGCAAACTCGATCCAAGAACCTTTAAACGGAATTACACGGGCAGAATATAGCTTGGTACCGTTAGTGTGGCGGCTTTGGCCAAAGAACACACCTGGCGACCTGTGTAACTGCGATACAATTACACGCTCTGCACCGTTAATTACAAACGTACCTTTAGGAGTCATATAAGGAATGGTTCCTAAGTATACATCTTGAATAATGGTTTCAAAATCTTCGTGCTCAGCATCGTTACAAGAAAGCTTCAATTTAGCTTTCAATGGAACGCTGTAAGTTAGCCCACGGTCAATACATTCAGGAATGTCATAACGAGGTGGGTCAATAAAATAATCTAGAAATTCTAAAACAAAGATGTTTCTAGAATCTGTGATTGGGAAGTTTTCAGCAAACACTTTAAACAAACCTTCTGTGTGACGGTTGTCTGAAGTAGTTTCGATCTGAAAAAATTCTCTAAATGATTGCAACTGCACATCCAGAAAATCTGGATAATCGATAATGTGCTTACTACGTGCAAAATTTACTCTTTGGTCGACTTTATTTGCCAAGGGACTAAATTTAATTTAGTTTAAGAATAAACTATTTTTTGGTTTTTAAAAGGGAACATTTCATAAACCAAACAAAATGAAATGTTTATAAACGGGAATAGACTCCAACTTTACAGTCGGAGTCTTTTCTTTTGAGTTTTGTTAAAATTAAGTGATTACTTAATCTCAACTACAGCTCCAGCTTCTTCTAATTGTTTTTTAAGAGCTTCTGCTTCGTCTTTAGCAACACCTGATTTCAATTCTTTAGGTGCACCGTCAACTAGGTCTTTAGCTTCTTTCAAACCTAAACCAGTTAAGTCTTTAACCAATTTAACAACTGCTAATTTTTGACCACCAGCATCTTTCAAGATCACATCAAAAGATGTTTTCTCTTCAACTGCAGCAGCTTCACCACCAGCAGCAGGAGCAGCAACAGCTACTGCAGCAGCAGCAGGCTCGATACCATACTCGTCTTTTAAGATTTGAGCTAATTCATTAACTTCTTTAACTGTTAAGTTTACTAATTGCTCAGCAAACGCTTTTAAATCTGCCATTTTATTAAGATTTTAAAATTTTACGTAATTGTTGTTTGTTTAAAATACGAACTTATCAGGTGTCCGTTAACCTCTTTCTTGTAATGTTTTAACAATACCTGCGATTTTACCGCCGCCTGATTGTAACGCAGACACAACATTTTTAGCTGGTGATTGTAATAGACCAATGATTTCGCCAATAAGTTCTTCTCTTGATTTAAGACTTACTAATGCATCTAATTGGTTATCTCCAACAAAGATTGCTGTATCAATGTATGCGCCTTTCAATTGAGGCTTGTCTTCACCTTTTCCTTTTCTTAGTGATTTGATCAGCTTAGCTGGACCGTTACCCACTTTAGAAAATAATAAGGCTGACTGACCTTTTAATGCTGGGAAGATATCTGATGAGTCGCCTTCTAATCCATCGATCGCAATTTTGATCAATGTATTTTTCGCTACTTTCATTTCGATACCACTTTCGAAACATTTGCGACGGATGTTATTTACTTTTTCAACAGATAAGCCAGAGGTATCAGCAATGTAAAAATTGCCATACTCTTGCATTTTCGCTTGTAGAGCTAAAACTACTTCTTGTTTTTCTTCTCTGTTCATAATTAGATCCCCGCTACTGATTTAGTTTCTACTGAAATTCCAGGACTCATTGTAGAAGACACGTGAATGCTCTTGAAATAAGTTCCTTTTGCTGCAGAAGGTTTTAATTTTGAGATCGTTTGAAGTACTTCTAACGCGTTCTCGTATAATTTCTCCGGAGAGAATGATACTTTACCTATTGAAGCGTGAATGATACCAGTTTTGTCAACTTTAAAATCGATCTTACCACCTTTTACATCAGTTACAGCTTTACCAACTTCGTTAGTAACTGTACCTGATTTCGGGTTTGGCATTAAGTTACGTGGACCTAAAACACGGCCCAACTTACCAACTTTTGCCATACACGCAGGCGTAGTGATAATAATGTCTACATCTGTCCAACCACCTTCAATTTTAGCAACATACTCGTCTAAACCTACGAAATCTGCTCCTGCTGCTCTAGCTTCTTCTTCCTTATCAGGAGTTACCAAAGCTAAAACGCGAACAGTTTTACCGGTACCGTGAGGTAAAGTAGCTATACCACGAACCATCTGATTGGCTTTACGAGGATCTACTCCTAACGCTACATCGATATCAACCGATGCATCGAACTTAGTAGTAGTAATCTCTTTAACCAAAGAAGATGCTTCTTTTAAGGAATAAGACTTACCGGCTTCTAGTTTAGCGTGTGCTATTTTTTGATTTTTTGTTAACTTAGCCACTAGTGTAAACTGTTAATGTTAAATAATTAGTTAAAAGGCGCATCACCTGAAACAGTGATACCCATACTACGTGCTGTACCAGCAACCATACTCATTGCTGATTCGATAGTAAATGCGTTTAAATCAGGCATTTTATCTTCAGCAATTGCCTTAACTTGATCCCAAGTCACCGATCCAACTTTTTTACGGTTAGGCTCAGCAGAACCACTCTGTAATTTAGTAGCATCCAATAATTGGATAGCAACTGGAGGGGTTTTGATGATGAAATCGAAAGACTTGTCAGCATATACAGTAATTACAACTGGTAAAACTTTACCTGGCTTATCTTGGGTACGAGCATTGAATTGTTTACAAAACTCCATGATATTCACACCTTTAGCACCTAATGCAGGTCCTACTGGTGGCGATGGGTTTGCAGCTCCGCCTTTGATCTGTAATTTGATCATCGCACTGACTTCTTTTGCCATTTTTTGTTTTTGTTTAATTAAAACTCAATGTTAAATTTTGGAAGCAATGTAACATTTAAGATCCCTTTGAATGTATTATAACGCAAAAAGGACTGCAAAGATATAAATTATCTTGCAGTCCTACAATACTTTTGTGAAAAAAATTATTATTCTTTTTCTACTTGCATATAGTTAAGCTCAAGTGGCGTTTTACGTCCGAAGATCTTAACCATTACTTTCAATTTTTTCTTCTCTTCGTTAACCTCTTCAATGATACCGGTAAAACCGTTGAAAGGACCATCCATTACTTTTACGTTTTCTCCAACATAGTAAGCAACGTTCATGGTTTCACTTTGCTGGCTCATTTCATCAACCTTACCTAAAATACGGTTAACTTCTGCCTGTCTCATTGGAATTGGATTACCAGCCTTATCGCCTAAAAATCCAATTACACTATTGATTCCTTTGATGATGTGCTCTAACTCGCCATCCAAAGCCGCTTCCATCAAAACATAGCCTGGGTAATAGTTACGCTCTTTAGCGATTTTTTTACCGTCTTTCATTTGATAGTACTTCTCTGTTGGGATAAGTACTTGCGGTACTAGATGAGAAACTCCTAAACGGCTAATCTCAGAATCGATATACTGTTTTACTTTCTTCTCTTTACCACTTACCGCTCTAACAACGTACCATTTTAGCTGATCGTTCATCTAATAATCTAATTTTAAAGTGAATTGTAAAAAGTTTCAAGAACAAAATTGGCACCCTTATCCATAGCCAAAATAACTAGAGAGATAATAGCTGATGCTACGAGCACCAACACTGCCGAATTTTGCAAATCACCCCAAGTAGGCCAAGTTACCTTTTGGGTCATTTCTTCGTACGATTCTTTTATAAACTGAACTAACTTAGCCATATTTTAATTGTTGAAGGTGTGAATGACTAAATGAGTGAATGATCATATCTGAAAGTAACTTTCAAATCAACCATCCACTCATTCAGATTTTCAATCATTATTTAGCACGGGAACAAGGATTCGAACCCTGATCAAAGGTTTTGGAGACCTCTATTCTACCATTGAACTATTCCCGTGGGTGAAAATTAGCTAATCAACGTATTTGCTGATTAGCTAATTTTATTTATGCTATAGCTATTAATTAAGCTAAGATTTCAGTTACCTGACCAGCACCTACTGTTCTACCACCTTCACGGATAGCGAAACGTAGACCTTTTTCCATTGCAATCGCGTTAATTAATTTAACTGTGATTGTAACGTTATCACCTGGCATAACCATTTCAGTACCTTCAGCTAGTGAAATTTCACCAGTTACGTCTGTAGTACGGAAATAGAATTGAGGACGGTATTTGTTGAAGAATGGAGTGTGACGACCACCTTCTGCTTTTGACAATACGTAAACCTCAGCTTTGAAATCAGTGTGAGGAGTTACTGAACCTGGTTTACAGATTACCATACCACGACGGATATCAGTTTTCTCAATACCACGTAACAATAAACCTACGTTATCACCAGCTTCACCGTAATCTAAGATTTTACGGAACATCTCAACACCAGTTACGGTTGATTTCAAGTTCTCAGCACCCATACCTAGGATCTCAACTGGATCACCAGAGTTGATTACACCACGCTCAATACGACCAGTAGCAACAGTACCACGACCAGTGATTGAGAATACGTCTTCAACAGGCATCAAGAAAGGAAGTTCTGTCAAACGTGGAGGGATTGGGATGTAGTTATCTACAGCTTCCATTAACTCCATGATTTTAGCTACCCATTTAGGATCGCCGTTCAAACCACCTAGAGCAGAACCTTGGATAACTGGAATGTCATCACCTGGGAACTCATAGAATGATAATAACTCACGAACTTCCATTTCAACAAGCTCTAACAACTCAGGGTCGTCAACCATGTCAACTTTGTTCATGAATACTACAAGCGCAGGTACACCTACTTGACGAGCCAAAAGAATGTGCTCACGAGTTTGAGGCATAGGACCATCAGTTGCAGCTACTACGATGATAGCACCGTCCATTTGAGCAGCACCAGTAACCATGTTCTTTACGTAATCCGCGTGACCTGGACAGTCAACGTGTGCGTAGTGACGGTTAGCTGTTGAATACTCAACGTGTGCAGTGTTGATAGTGATACCTCTTTCTTTTTCCTCTGGAGCAGAGTCAATTGAATCGAATGAACGTGCCTCAGATAAACCTGCATCAGCTAACACTTTAGTGATTGCTGCTGTCAAAGTTGTTTTACCGTGGTCAACGTGACCGATTGTACCGATGTTTAAGTGCGGCTTACTGCGGTCAAACTTTTCTTTTGCCATTTTTTTATACTTATTAGTAGGTTAAAATTTTTTATTTAATTATTGCTTTGATACAATTTCAATACAAAAAACCCTGTTCCTTCTGTATTTTCAACAGACTAAACAAAGTTATTTAGTTGTTTTTGAGCCAAAGATGGGACTTGAACCCACGACCTCTTCCTTACCAAGGAAGTGCTCTACCGCTGAGCTACTTCGGCTTTTTAACTTTTCAGCTCACTAGTTCATTTGCCGTGTTCTTTAGGTTATTACTAAACCAGTGAACGATTTTACTAATGAACTCCCAAGAGCGGAAGACGAGGTTCGAACTCGCGACCTATAGCTTGGAAGGCTATCGCTCTACCAACTGAGCTACTTCCGCTTTTCAATCTTCAGTTTTCAATTTCCAGTTAGCAATTAAAAACTGCGAACTAAAAATTGATTACTGTTAACTGATGGTGGGGAGAGAAGGATTCGAACCTTCGAAGTCTTGCGACAACAGAGTTACAGTCTGTCCCATTTGGCCACTCTGGTATCTCCCCCCTTTTACTCCAAAATTGACATCCTGAAATAAAAAAGAGCCTCCTATCGGAATCGAACCAATGACCTACTGATTACAAGTCAGTTGCTCTACCAGCTGAGCTAAGGAGGCTTTTATCTTTTTTTTAATGTGGCGCAAATATATAAAAATTTGTCTTCTTACCTAAATGCAATCACATTTTTTTTTATTTTTTTTAATCTTTCACAGAACTAACATTTCTCCTGAGGTTGCTACCCCGTTTCCGAAATGGAATGCAAATATACACGCATTATTGTTAGCTGCAAATATTTTTTCAAAAAAAATTGGCGGGTATTTCCCGCCAATTTCCTGTATTGATATTATTGCAAAATAGAACTCTAATAATCAGCCACTTCTCCGTTGGCCAAAATTGTTTTATGCTCACTTAATTTTGCTCGGGTTTTGTCTTTATGTTTAGTAATTTGCTTTTTTAACGATTCAATGGCAAGATCCGTTGCCTCTTCAAATGTTTTACATTGTTCTTTGGCAAACATTGTTCCGCCTGGCACAATGAGCTTCACCTCACTTATTTTGTTGGCCTCATCTTCTACGTTCTCTAGTTTTAGATATACTTCACCACTTATAATCTGATCAAAAAATTGATCCAATTTATCTACTTTTTTCTGAATAAACTCCAATAGCTTCTTGTCTGCATTAAAATGGATAGACTGCACTCTGATTTTCATTTTTCCTCCTTTTTTACGCCCTAGGATGGGCTTGTTTATAAATGGACTTTAATCTTTCAACTGAATTGTGTGTATACACCTGCGTTGCCGCTAAGCTGGCGTGCCCTAGCAATTCTTTAATTGCATTTAGGTCGGCACCACGATTTAGCAAGCTACTCGCAAACGAATGCCTCAATACGTGAGGGCTTTTTTTATCTTGTGTAGATATTAATTTCAAACAACTATTCACAATACGATAGATAAGCTGTGGATAAGCTTGGCTACCACTATTGGTAACGATTAAATAAGGGCTTTTGTTGTCAAAATCTTGTAATGCTTTTAGGGCAATAAAATCTGTCACCTCTTTCATCAATGGCCGGTACAGGGGAATAATTCTTTCTTTGCTCCTTTTACCCAATACTTTAACTGTCGATTCGTAGGTATTTACGTCCTCATTTTTAAGATTGATCAGCTCTGCCAAACGCATCCCGGTACCAAATAAAATTTCTACCACTATTTTGTCCCGCTGCCCAGAAAAGGAATCATCAAAGCTGTGTTCGTGATCTAACAGCTCATCCATTTTTACATCTTCTACAAAAACAGGAAGTTTTTTTGGTGTTTTTAAGGTCTTCACCAATCGGGTAGGGTTCTCATTGATCACTCCTTCCCTATGCAAAAACTTGTAGAAACTTTTCAGCGAGGACAATTTTCTATTGACAGCACTTTCGGCCAACCCTTTTTCAAGTTGGGCCACCATGAAATTTTTAATATTAAAACTAGCGGCTTTTTCTAATTGGTCAACCGATTCTCCTTTTAGAAAATCTTCATACTGCAATAAATCCGTACGATACGATTGTAAGGTGTGCGGCGAGTAACGCTTTTCATACTGTAAATATGTTAGAAAATCGTTGATTGACATATTACATTTTCAGATTGGTTGACGAGTCAATTTAGGAAAAAAAGAACATCAAACAAGTTTTTTTTACCAAAAAAAATGCCCCCAATTTCTTGGGGGCATCTATATATCTGTGATCCAGACTAGAACTATAGTGTTCCTTCTTGATTTAAGCCTTGGATATATCTTGCTTTCTTGATTTCAGTACGACGAGTTACAGATTTTTTCTCGTATGCTTGACGGCTACGTAGCTCTCTCAATACACCAGTTTTC
>NZ_JAELTX010000897.1 GCF_016429065.1 Pedobacter sp. ASV17 | reverse complement strand
CCCCCCCCCCCCCCCCCCCCCCCCCCCCCCCCCCCCCCCCCCCCCCCCCCCCCCCCCCCCCCCCCCCCCCCCCCCCCCCCCCCCCCCCCCCCCCCCCCCCCCCCCCCCCCCCCCCCCCCCCCTCTCCAATCCCCCGCCCCCCCCCCCGATCTACACACCGGCTCAGTCGTCGGCAGCGTCAGATGTGTATAAGAGACAGGCAGTAAGAGGTAGAATTTGTATTATAAAACCTTACGCTTAAGTTTTCACTAAATCCATTGTTAAAGCTTTTAACCTCTTTTTGATTGAAAGAAATTAGAGTATAAGATTTAAAAAATTTGTCTTCT
>NZ_JAELTX010000101.1 GCF_016429065.1 Pedobacter sp. ASV17 | reverse complement strand
TGAGTGGACCATTATTGCTATCCCATCTTTTTTGGCCAACCCACAAACAGATGGAACAAGACAAGAAAACTTCTCCATCCTAAATTTTTCAAAGAAGATTATTTTAATAGGGGGGACTGCCTATACCGGAGAAATTAAGAAAGGTATTTTTTCGGTATTGAATTTTGTCCTGCCTGAACAACGAAACACCCTATCAATGCACTGCTCGGCAAATGTTGGTAAGGATGGAGATTCGGCTGTTTTCTTTGGTCTATCAGGGACTGGAAAAACTACGCTTTCTGCCGATCCAAATCGTGCCTTAGTAGGTGATGATGAGCATGGTTGGGGAGAAGATAGCATCTTCAACTTTGAAGGCGGTTGCTATGCCAAGTGCGTAGATTTAACAGCCGAGAAAGAGCCGCAAATTTTTAACGCCATTAAGTTTGGAGCTTTGCTGGAAAACATCAATTATTTCCCAACTACCCGAACGGTAGATTTCTCTAACATCGAAAAAACAGAAAATACAAGGGTGGCCTATCCAATGGATCATATTGATAATGCCTTGGAACCATCCATAGCGCCAATTCCAAAAAACATCTTCTTTTTAACCGCTGATGCCTTTGGGGTGCTTCCTCCAATATCTAAATTAACACCAGGACAAGCCATGTTCCATTTTATTTCTGGTTATACCGCTAAGGTCGCCGGAACTGAAACGGGCGTAACAGAGCCTCAATTGACTTTCTCGGCTTGTTTTGGAAAAGCTTTCTTGCCCCTACATCCAACAGCCTATGCCAAACTGCTAGGCGAAAAAATGAAAAAACATCAGGTAAATGTATGGTTGGTTAATACGGGCTGGAGTGGTGGGCCTTTTGGCGTGGGAAATAGAATGAAGCTTTCATATACCCGAGCAATGATTACCGCTGCACTCAACGGTGCATTAGAAAATGTAGAATTTAGCCAACATCCCGTATTTGGTTTGGCAATGCCAAGCACATGTAACAATGTACCTTCGGAGGTTTTAAACCCTCGAAACACTTGGGCTAATCCGCAACACTATGACGCAAAGGCGAATGAGCTGGCGCAGGCATTTCTGGACAACTTCAAAGATTTCGAAGAATTTGCAGATGAAGAGATGAAAAAGGGAATGCCGAAACTTGCAGAAATTATCGCTTAATGCTTTTTTTTCTTGCAAAAATTTGCATTTGATTAAATTTTTAGTTTTAATTGCGAAAAGATTGCCTCCGAGGCAATCTTTTTTAGTTATGCGCATTTTCAAAGGCGGCGTAAGTAACGAATTAATTGTGTAGTGAATATTTAATTTGTAATTTAAATCAAAATTATAAATTTGCTTCCGCAACAATTCGGCCTATGCCGGCGTTGAGTGTATTAACTTATTTATTTACATTAGAAATTTAAAAAACAAGTACTAAAACTAAAAATTAAAAAAATGGCAAACGCACCAAAACCTACACCAGCTAAAAAAGAGAGCAGCGCAACAGCGTCTAACTTATTTGCTACCCTAGTTATCCCAATCTGTATTATCATTGGTGTAACCCTTTTTATCTTTGTATTAGGTAAACCAACAAACTTTAACGTTCCAGAAGAAGTTGCTAAAGCTAATAGCTCTCTATCATTAGCTTTCTATAATGACGATACCCACGCTTACCTTCCTCACCCAGGAAACTACGGTGGTATGGCTTTCAAAGGAGGTTTTATCGTGCCTATCCTAATTGGTATGCTTTTAATGGTATTTGTTTTCTCTATTGAGCGTTTTATCGTTATCGGTAAAGCAACTGGTAAAGGAAGCTTAGAAGCATTCATCAAAAAAATTCAATCTTTGTTAAGCTCAGGAAACATCCAATCTGCAATGGCGGAGTGCGATAAGCAACAAGGTTCTGTAGCTAACGTAATTAAATCAGGTCTTAAAAAATATAGCGAAGTAGAAGCTGATACTAACTTAGATGTTGAGCAATCAGTGGTAGCTATTCAAAAAGATATCGAAGAAGCAACAGCTTTAGAAATGCCAATGTTGGAGCAAAACTTAACAATCATCGCTACTTTGGTATCAGTAGGTACTTTGATGGGTCTATTAGGTACAGTAACAGGTATGATCAAGGCGTTTGGTGGTTTAGCTAACTCAGGTGCTCCTGACCAAGCGGCTCTTGCAACAGGTATCTCTGAGGCACTTATCAATACTGCAACAGGTATCGGTACTTCAACTTTAGCGATCATCATGTACAACATCCTTACTTCTAAAATTGATAAATTAACTTATGCTATCGATGAAGCTGGTTTCAGCATCATCCAAACTTACGCAAGTACACATAAATAAAATTAATTTTTATTTTCTTTTGCCGGCTTTATGGAAAACCGGAACAAATAGCATCATTAGTTAAAATATTAATAATTTTTAGATTATGGGTAGAGCAAAAGTTCCAAGAAAGAGTACCTCGATTGATATGACGGCCATGTGCGACGTATCCTTCCTGTTGCTTACTTTCTTTATCTTAACAGCCACCGCTCGTCAGCCAGATCCACTAGAGATCACGACACCATCTTCTTCAGTGCAGTTCAAAATGCCTGATAAAGACATTTCTATCGTGAGCATCGGTAAAGGCAAAGTGTTCTTAGAAATCATCGGTCAAGATGTTAAAAAAGCAACACTAGCGAGAATGGGAAACCTTTATGGCCAAACGTTTTCTGAAGAGGAGGCTAAAAAATTCGCAGTAGTTTCTGCTTTCGGTGTACCAATGGGTAATATGAAGCAGTTTTTGGCTATGAACGGAGAGCAGCGCACCAAGTCGGGCATACAATCAGGTATTCCAATGGATTCAACTACTAACAATGAGTTGTTCAATTGGATCAAAGAAGCCAGATATGCTACTTCTGAACTACACGGTATTGATATGCGTTTGAGTATTAAAGGTAATGCCAACGAAGAATATCCAACCGTTAGAAAAGTTGTTGACTTATTGCAAAAGCAAAAAATTAACAAATTTAGTTTAATTACATCGTCTGAAGGCGGTGCACCACAATAGAAATTAAGCAATGGCAGAATTAGATACCTCCAGCGGAGGCGGCGGTAAAGGTGGAAAAGTAAGAAGCAAGAAACAGTCTACTAAGGTCGATTTGACCGCGATGGTAGATTTAGCGTTCCTTTTGATTACTTTCTTCATGTTAACCACGTCTTTGTCTAAACCTCAGGCAATGGATATTGCAAAGCCTGACAAGGATGCGAAGGACGAAAATAGGCTTGAACTTAGGGAGTCGCAAACCATGACCATTTTATTGGGCAAAAATGATAGAATTGCTTGGTATATGGGAGAAGCTGGTAAGAGTGCTCCAACAATTGAAGGTTATAATGATATTAGAGCTTCATTGTTAAAGAACAAGAAGGACGTAAAAGATGCAAGTGGTAGAGATATTGTGATTATTGTTAAGCCTACTGATGGCGCTACTTACAAAAACTTTGTAGACATCATGGACGAGATCAATGTTACTAAAACAAATATCAATGCTCCAGCTGTTGACGACGATCCTAAGCATCTTTTAGATAGCGAAAGAGATTTTATGAGATCCAAAGGGATTTTATAGAGAGTTGATAACAAATAAAAAATTGAGCAATGTCTAAAATAGATTTATTTAATAAGGAATGGATTGACGTTGTGTTCGCCAAAAAGAACAAGGCTTACGGAGCATATGAGCTTCGTCAGACTAACTCTTGGAATACTACTAAATCATTGTTTATTGCTTCGGCAATATTCATCTTCCTTTTCCTAGCGCCAAGGCTATATGCTTTGTTGAAAGGAATGGTTCCTGAACCTCCACAGGAGACAGTGACCGAGGTAGTAATGCAACCTCCTCCACCAATTAACCCAGAGGTGAAAACTCCGCCACCGGTAGAGCCACCTCCACCGAAACAAGATCAGGTGAAATTCCCTCCTCCAATCGTTAAACCCGATAACGAGGTGCGTGATGAGAAACCACCGACCATCGAGGATTTGAAAAAAGCTGATCCTGGACAAAGAACCATTGAAGGTGACCCTACTGCTGACGTAGTACAAATTACTGCAGCTGGTGAAGGTCCAAAACAAGCAGTGGTAGTTGAGGATAATACTGTTTACAGTTTTGTAAGTATGGAAAATCCTCCAATGTTCCCAGGCGGTATCGATAAGTTCTATAAGTTCTTGGGCGATAACATTAAATATCCTCCAATGGCTGCAGAGAACAATATTCAGGGTAATGTGTTCGTTTCTTTTACAGTAGAGAAAGACGGATCATTAACGGATATTAAAATCGATAGAAAGCTTGGATATGGTACCGATGAAGAAGCAGTTCGTGTTTTGAAACTGAGTAAACGTTGGAATCCAGGTATGCAAAATGGTAAACCGGTGCGTGTTAAATATAACATCCCAATTAAATTTAGCTTGCAACAATAGTTAAGCATGTTTAATTCAAATACTTTCAAACAGAAATCGCCTCAACAGCGATTTCTGTTTATTTTAGGGGTTGCGATGATTTTCATCTTTTGTGCATTAGCCGTAGTGGTGATGTTTTGGGGTGAGCTTTTGAATTTAGACCCTCAAAGATTTCCTCAAAAATATCGTATAGCATTCGGTATCGTGTTAATCATCTACGCGACGATTAGATTTTTTAGAATAATTAGAGACAACAGCACAGAATGAGAAAAGCATCGGTTTTGACGCTCGCAATACTCTTAACATTTGCCTGTATTTCGTGTAGAAGAAAAACAAACAAAGAAACAGTTAGCGAGTCGCGGACTTCTGGAAAAACAACGATATTGGTTGATGAGACGTATGCTCAAATCCTAGATGATCAAATCTTCGTTTTCAAATCTGATTATCCTGATGCAACGGTAAATGTTATTGCTGGAAATGAAAACGAAATTATGCCCAAGTTTAGAAAGGGTGAAGTGAAGATGTTGGTCCTTTCTAGAATGCTTAAACCTGGCGAGGATAATTTTTATAAGCAAAAACAAAGTCGTATCTATACAGATAGATTTGCAATAGACGGTTTGGCGTTAATTGTAAATAAGGGCGAGGCAGATAGCACCATTACTGTTGAGCAAGCTTATGATATCATGAGAGGAACCTCAAAAACTGGTAAAAAATTGGTTTTTGATAATGCCTACTCTAGTACCATAAGGTACTTTATAGACTCCGCAGGCATCAAAGAATTGCCAAAAGAAGGTGTATATACACTGAAAACAACTAACGATGTGATTAAGTATGTGGCAGAGAATAAAGGCTACATTGGAGTGATTGGGGTAAATTGGTTGTTAAAAGATGTTAAAGTTTCGTCACCCTTTTTATCGGGTATTAAAACACTTGGTGTTAAAAATTTACCTCATAAAAATGGCTCAGATGCTTATTACAAGCCTACTCAGGAGAATTTGATCAATGGAAAATACCCTTTACTTAGAAATGTTTACGTTATCAACGCAGAAGGTACAAATGGTTTAGGCACGGGATTTGCAACTTGGTTAACTAGCCCTCGTGGACAACTAATAGTGCTAAGATCGGGTTTAGGACCTCATAAAATAGCCGAAAGAGAATTTAACTTAAAAACTAATAATAAAAAGTAATTTATTTTATCAATTTAGAGAAATAGAGCACGCTGTATACAAGCAGTAATAGTTATTTCTAATTTTAACAAATGGAGACAATGAAAATGATTAAGAAGAACATAGCCTTGGCCACAGGCTTATTATTGATGGGTAGCACTGCCTCATTTGCTCAAAGCTTAGCTGATGCTAAAAAAGCTATCGATGCTGAGCAATATCAGAAGGCTACGTCGATGCTTAAAACTTTGGTGGCAAATCAGCCTAAAGAAGGAGATAACTACTTTAACCTAGGTAAGGTATACCTTTTGACTGATGAAATCGACTCAGCAAGAGCAGCGTTTACCAATGGTACTACTGCAGATCCTAAAAATGCTTTAAATTTTGTAGGTTTAGGTCAGGCAGATTTATCACAAGGTAATGCAACTAATGCTAAAACCAATTTTGATAAAGCGATAGGCTTAAAAGCTAAAGATTATGCTACTTATTTAGCAATAGGTAGAGCATATATTGATCAAGTAGATAAAAAAAATATAGACTATGCGCTGGCTTTGCCTAATTTACAAAAAGCAGATGAGCTAGACGCTAAAGATAAGGACCCAGAAACTTTCTTGGCTTTGGCAGATTACTATGCTTTGCAAAGAAAAAATACTGAAGCTTATCCACAATACTTGAGAGCATTGGACATTAACCCTAACTTGTACAGAGCTAACGTACAAATTGGTAAAATGTACAAAGATGCATTCGCTTTTCCAGAAGCAGAAGCTGAAATTAAAAAAGTAATTGCAGCAGACCCTAATTATGGCCCTGCCTATAGAGAGCTTGCAGAAACTCAAAACCAATGGTCTTTTGCAGATCCAAAAAATGGCGCAGCAAAAAAAGCAGAGTCATTGGAGAACATGAGAAAGTATTTAGACTTAACAGATAAATCTTTCGACTCACGCTTGCGTTATGCACAGTTCTTGTTTTATGCTAGTGACTTTGCAACATTAGAGAAAGAAGTAGCTACTTTAAATGCGGCAGACCCTAAAGATCCTAAAAACTTTATTGTTGCTAGGATGAGAGGTTATTCTGCAATTGAGAATAAAAATTTCGAGCAAGGTCTTAAATATATGAACGAGCTTTTTGGAAGAACCCAAGATGCATCTCGTGTAATCGGTTCTGATTATTTGTATTTAGGAAAAGCACAATTGGCAACCGGTCAAGATAGTCTTGCGGTAATTAACGTTACTAAAGGTGTAGAACTTGACTCAACAAAGGTTGAAGAGTTGGCTAACATTGGCTTGAAGTATTTTAACGACAAAAATTTCCCTAAAGCTGCAAAGGTTTATAATAAAGTAGTTAAGGTTAACTCAAAAAATCCTTCATTAGCAATGGCTTACTTTTACTTAGGGACTTCAAACTATGTAAGTTCTAAAGGAACAGATATGGGGCTTTTGAAGGCTGCAGACTCTTCTTTCGTTAGATTGTTAGAATTGGCACCAGAGTATGAATCAGCACAGTTGTACAGAGCACGTACTTATAAATTGTTAGATGATCCAAAAGAGCCTAAAGGTTTAGCTGTACCTCATTTCGAAAAATATATTCAAATGGTGACTGTTGATAAGCCAGAAAAAGCAACTACACCTCAAAATCAAAGAGGTTTGGTTGATGCTTATAACTACTTAGGCGCTATTACTGCGGCAACTGATAAGGAAAAAGCGAAAGAGTATTTCAATAAAACTTTAGCGATCGATCCTCAAAATGCATTAGCATTGGATAACCTAAAATTCTTAACGGCACCGGCTACGCCAGTTAAAAAAGCACCTATTAAAAAGTAATTTTTAATGTCATAAAGGAAAGGCAGGATTTGTAATCCTGCCTTTTTATTTTAATTTTGCCACCAAATCATTATTGTTATGCAAGCACAAAGTACAGCGCAAGATTTCATTCCTATTATATTTCAGGTAATTGTAGCTTTAGGGTTTGTGGTAGTGACCTTGTTTGCTACACATCTTTTAGGACCTAAAAGAAAAACTAACGATAAGTTAACCACTTTCGAATCGGGTATTAAAGTCATTGGGAATGCCCGTCAGCCCTTTTCTATCAAATACTTTTTGGTAGCCATTTTATTTGTGCTATTTGATGTGGAGGTGATTTTTATGTACCCTTGGGCCGTTAACTTCAGAGAGTTAGGCTGGAATGGGGTTATAGAGATGTTCGTATTTATGGGGACATTGTTGTTGGGCTTTATCTATATCTTAAAAAAGAAAGCATTAGAGTGGCATTAGAAGCCCGCATTCAAATTATTTAGATTGTTTCTAAATGATGATGATGCCGCCCAAATCCTACTAAATGTTGTAAATTTGCTGCTTGTCCTTGTTATAATTGGACAAGCTTTTTTGTTTATAAACATGAGTGAAATCAAAATAGTTGAGGCGCCTCCAGGCATAGAAGGGAATGGCTTTTTCGCTACTTCTCTAGACAAGGCAATTGGCTTGGCCCGTTCACATTCGTTGTGGCCTTTACCTTTCGCAACTTCTTGTTGTGGTATCGAGTTTATGGCAACCATGGGTTCGCATTATGATTTTGGACGCTTCGGATCCGAAAGATTAAGTTTCTCACCTCGTCAAGCTGACGTTTTAATGGTAATGGGTACCATCGCCAAAAAAATGGGACCAGTATTGAAACAGGTTTATCTTCAAATGGCCGAGCCTCGTTGGGTAATGGCTGTGGGTGCCTGCGCTTCAAGCGGTGGTATTTTCGATACTTATTCGGTATTGCAAGGTATTGATGAGATTATTCCCGTGGACGTTTACGTGCCAGGATGCCCTCCAAGACCAGAAGCTATTTTAGATGGCTTTCAACGCATCCAAGATTTAGTGAAAAATGAATCGGGTAGAAGAAGACATTCTCCTGAATATAAAGAACTGTTAGCGAGTTACGGAATAGAATAATGGCTAAAGCAACAAATACTGAATTAGTTGATCTGCTAGGTGAAAAATTTGGCGAGCAGCTTTTTGATGTTTCCGAGCCTTATGGCTTGTTAACCTTTTCCACCACTAAGGATAAAGTAGTTGAAGTGCTATCTTTCCTAAAAGAAAACGGCCGAATCAATTTCAACTTCCTTACGGATATTACTGCGGTACATTATCCCGAAAAAGAGCAGATTGCGGTGGTTTATCACGTGCATAGTATGGTAAGTGGTATTAGGGCCAGGTTGAAAGTTTTCTTGAACGAAAAAGATCCAAGAATTGCCAGTGCTACTGTTTTGTGGAATGGCGCCAATTGGATGGAAAGAGAAACTTACGATTTCTTTGGTGTAAAGTTCGAAGGACATCCTGATTTGAGAAGGATTTTGAACGTGGATGAGATGACCGTACACCCAATGCTTAAGCAATATCCATTGGAAGACCCTAACAGGGTAGATAAAAAAGACGAATTTTTTGGTAGATAGTTATGAGTCACAATCAACCAGTATATACAGATAACGATCCTCAAAGTGAGTTGGTAACCCTAAATTTAGGGCCTACTCACCCAGCTACGCACGGTGTTTTCCAAAACGTGCTGCAAATGGATGGAGAGCGTATAGTAAGTGGAGTTTCTACCATCGGGTATATCCATAGGGCTTTTGAAAAAATTGCGGAACACCGTCCTTTTTATCAAATTACACCACTAACCGACCGCTTGAACTACTGTTCGTCGCCTATTAACAACATGGGCTGGCACATGACGGTAGAAAAACTCTTGAATATCCAAATCCCAAAAAGGGTGGATTATTTAAGGGTAATTATCATGGAGCTTTCGCGTATTGCCGATCATATCATCTGTAATACCATTATTGCCCAAGATACAGGAGCAACCACTACTTTCCTTTATCTTTTCCAATACAGAGAACATATCTACGAAATTTTTGAAGAGATATGTGGCGCCCGTTTAACAACCAATATTGGACGTATAGGCGGATTGGAAAGAGATTTTAATGAAGTTGCATTTGCTAAAATCAATAAATTCTTAAAGGAGTTTCCAGTAGCATTAAGAGAGTTCGAAAGCTTGCTTAACCGTAACCGTATTTTCATTGATCGTACCCAAGGAGTGGCCGAAGTAACTGCAGATACCGCGTTAAGCTACAGCTGGACTGGACCATTATTGCGTGCTGCAGGTATTGATTATGATGTTCGTGTAAGTGAACCTTATTCATCTTATCAAGATTTTGATTTCGAAATACCAGTAGGTACTAGCGGAGATATTTTTGATAGGTATTTAGTGCGCAACGAGGAAATGTGGCAGAGTGTACGCATTATTGAGCAAGCACTAGAGAAAATAAAATCAGAGCCTAATGGCATTTTCCATGCCGATGTTCCTGATTTTTACTTGCCAGGAAAAGAACAAGTGTATAACAATATGGAAGCATTGATCTATCACTTTAAAATTGTGATGGGCGAAATTGATGCACCAAAAGCTGAAGTTTACCACGCGGTAGAGGGTGGAAACGGAGAGCTTGGTTTTTATTTGATCAATGATGGTGGTAGAAGCCCTTATCGTTTGCACTTTAGAAGACCAAGTTTTATTAACTACCAAATGTATGCGAAAATGAGCGAAGGCATGTTGTTGTCTGATGCCATTATCAACATGAGTAGTATGAACATTATTGCAGGAGAATTAGATGCTTAAAGTAGAAGAAACACAGCCTGTAGAATTTTCATCAGCCTTGCTAGCCAAGTTTGATGAAATAGTGAAGCGTTATCCAGAAGGAAAGCAAAAATCGGCTTTGCTACCATTATTACATTTGGTACAAGCTGAATACGGTTGGACCAGTGTTCCTGCAATGGACAAAGTTGCAGAATACCTTAAAATCCAATCTATCGAAGTATATGAGGTGGCGAGTTTTTACACCATGTACTTTTTGCAACCAAAAGGAAAATATGTTTTGGAGGTTTGCCGTACTGGGCCTTGTTGCTTAGTTGGCGCCGAAAAAATTATGGATCATATCGAGCAAAAATTAGGGGTTAAAGAAGGTGAAGTGACGGCTGATGGTTTGTTCAGCTGGAGAGGCGTTGAATGTTTGGCGGCTTGTGGTTTTGGCCCAGTTTTACAAATTGGTCCAGAATATACTTTCTATGAGAACTTAACCGAGCAATCGGTAGATCAATTAATTGACGATTTACGTAAGAAATAATGGGACGTAAACTATTATTAGAACATATCAATGTACCTGGCATCAACACGCTGGAGGTTTATCGTCAAAAAGGCGGTTACCGAGCGGTTGAAAAAGCATTAAAGACCTTAACTCCTGATGATGTAGTTGAAGAGGTGAAGAAGTCGGGTTTGAGAGGTCGTGGTGGCGCAGGTTTCCCTACGGGAATGAAATGGAGCTTTTTGGCTAAGCCAGAAGGAGTGCCTCGTTACTTGGTTTGTAACGGTGACGAATCTGAACCAGGTACATTTAAGGATAGATATTTAATGACACACATTCCTCATGCGTTAATTGAAGGAATGATTGTTTCAAGTTATGCTTTGGGAGCAAATACCTCTTATATCTACTTAAGAGGAGAAATGATGCCTCAAATCAGGATATTAGAAAGAGCCATTGAAGAAGCGAAAGCTGCTGGCTGGTTAGGTAAAAATATCTTGGGAACGGGATATGACCTGGAACTTTATGTTCAACCAGGTGGTGGGGCTTATATCTGTGGCGAGGAAACTGCACTTTTAGAATCCCTAGAGGGAAAAAGAGGTAATCCTCGTATCAAACCACCATTCCCAGCAATTGCAGGTTTGTATGGTTGTCCAACCGTAGTAAACAACGTAGAATCAATTGCAGCTGTAGTGCCAATTATCAATGATGGTGGCGATGAATATGCTAAAATCGGTATTGGTAGAAGTACAGGAACGAAATTGATTTCTGCTTCTGGTAATTTAGTAAGACCAGGAGTTTACGAAATCGAGTTAGGTGTACCCGTAGAAGAATTTATCTATTCGGATGAGTATTGCGGTGGTATTGCTAACGGAAAAAGATTGAAGGCAACGGTTGCTGGTGGTTCTTCGGTGCCAATTTTACCAGCTAACTTAACTTTAAAATATGCCAACGGCGAGCCTCGTTTAATGAGTTACGAGTCATTATCTGAAGGTGGTTTTGCTACAGGAACCATGCTAGGTTCTGGTGGTTTCATCGCTTTTGATGAAGACCAATGTATCGTTCGTAACACTTGGAATTTCTCTCGTTTCTACCACCACGAAAGTTGTGGGCAATGTTCTCCTTGTAGAGAAGGAACAGGATGGATGGAGAAAATTTTGCATAAGTTGGAGCACGGACATGGTACCATGGAAGACATCGACTTATTATGGGATGTTCAGCGTAAAATTGAAGGAAATACCATTTGCCCATTAGGTGATGCGGCAGCTTGGCCGGTAGCAAGTGCCATCAGACACTTTAGAGATGAGTTCGAGTGGCACGTGAAGGAGCCAATGAAGAGCCAAAGCACTAACTACGGTTTAGCGAATTATGCTAATCCAATTGAAAAAGCTTCGGAGGAAGTGAAAAGTTAAAATTAAAAAGTAAAAAATGTCTGAAGAAAAGGCATACGATATCAAAATAAGAGCTTATCATTTTTCGAAAGCAATTATCAACTTGATATCTGAAACCAAGTTCGACAGACTATACTTTTCAATTGTTGACCAGTTATTAAGAAGCGCAACTTCAGTTGGTGCTAACGTAGTAGAGGCCAAATCAGAAAGTTCGAGAAAAGATTTTAGCAATTTTTATACAATAGCACTAAAATCTGCCAACGAAACCAAATATTGGCTTTGCCTAATTAGGGATACGGAAGTAATTGTAGTTGATAAAGAGATAGTAAAAGAATTATTAAAAGAGGTTGATGAAATATCAAAAATAATTGCCTCGATAATAATTAATATAAACAAGGAATAGATTAAAAACCACTATAGGTTTTTGATTTTTGAATTTTCACTTTTGACTTAAAGAATGAGTGATTTAGTTAAAGTAACCATAGACGGAATAACAGTAGAGGTAGAGCCAGGCACTACTATTTTAAATGCTGCCCGACAAATTGGGGGAGAGATTGTACCTCCTGCCATGTGCTATTATTCCAAATTGAAGGGAAGTGGAGGTAAATGCCGTACCTGCATTGTAAAGGTGAGCAAAGGTTCTGAAAAAGACCCTCGACCAATGCCTAAATTGGTAGCTTCTTGCCGTACTACCGTAATGGATGGTATGGAAGTGCTGAACATTACTTCTCCTGAAGTTTTGGAAGCCCGTGCAGGTGTTGTGGAAATTTTGCTGATTAACCACCCTTTGGATTGCCCTGTTTGCGACCAAGCTGGTGAATGTGATTTGCAGAACTTGGGCTACGAGCATGGCCTACAAAAAACCAGATACGAGTTTGAGCGTCGTACTTTCGACAGAATAGATATTGGAGATAAAATCCAATTACACATGAACCGTTGCATTTTGTGCTACCGTTGTGTGTTTACTGCCGATCAAATTACCGACAAACGTGTTCACGGAATTTTAAATCGCGGCGACCACTCTGAAATCTCTACCTACATTCAAAATGCGGTAGACAATGATTTCTCTGGTAACGTGATTGATGTTTGCCCAGTAGGTGCTTTAACCGATAAAACTTTCCGTTTTAAAAACCGTGTATGGTTTACCAAGCCAGTGGATGCGCACAGAAACTGCTCACACGAAAAATGTAATGGCAAGGTAACTCTTTGGTATAAAGGTGACGATGTATTGCGTGTTACTGCCAGAAAAGATCAATTCGGTGAAGTAGAAGAGTTTATCTGTAACGAATGCCGTTTCGATAAAAAGAAAACTGCTGATTGGACTTTAGAGCATCCAACACACATTGCTGATACTTCAGTGATTTCATCAAATCACTATGAGACATTTAAACCGCTTCCAGTAATTAAGGAAAACTTAGCATTACAGGAGGCAAATCAACGTGAACTAGAAAAAACCTTTAAAATCTAATGGGAATCGATTTCGTTATAGAGAAGTTTATACTCGTTATTGCACTATTTGCAATTAGTTTGCTAATAGCGATGTATTCTACTTATGCAGAGCGTAAGGTTGCAGCCTTTTTACAAGATAGGCTTGGACCAGATAGAGCGGGACCTTTTGGTATTCTTCAGCCTTTGGCCGATGGGGTAAAAATGTTCATGAAAGAAGAAATCATTCCTGCCAACGCCAATAAATGGTTATTTATGGTTGGCCCAGGTTTAGCCATGCTATGTGCTTGTATTGGTACAGCAGTTATTCCTTGGGGACAGGATATGATGGTAGGAGATAGATTGGTAAAACTACAGGTAACTGATATCAACGTAGGCTTGCTATATATCTTCGGCGTTATTTCATTAGGTGTTTACGGGGTGATGATTGGTGGTTGGGCTTCTAACAATAAATATTCGTTGTTAAGTGCTATTCGCGCTGCATCTCAAAACATCAGTTACGAAATTGCGATGGGACTTTCTATCATCGCCTTACTTTTGGTAACCAACTCCCTTAGTTTAAGAGAAATTGTATCACAACAACATGGCTGGCATTGGAATGTCATTTATCAGCCACTAGGGTTTTTAATCTTCATGGTTTGTGCTTTTGCCGAAACCAACCGTGCTCCGTTTGACTTACCTGAGTGTGAGGCTGAGTTAAATGGTGGTTATCATATGGAGTACTCTTCCATGAAATTAGGTTTTTACCTATTTGCAGAGTATATCAACATGTTTGTGTCTTCAACGGTAATGGCAGCATTATACTTTGGAGGTTACAACTATCCAGGAATGGATTATATGGCTGGATTATTGGGCCCAACTTGGGCACCGTTATTTGGTACAGCAATCTTCTTCCTTAAAATATTTGCGTTCATCTTTTTCTTCATGTGGGTGCGTTGGACCATTCCGCGTTTCCGTTATGACCAATTGATGAGCTTGGGTTGGAAAGCCTTAATTCCTTTAGCTATTGCAAATATTGTGGTTACAGGTATTGTTATTGCTATTGTAAATAAATTTTAAGAGAGACATGGAATCATTAAGCAATAAGAAAAAAGTATTGGTTTCGAAGCCATTGAATTTTGCGGAGAGAATGTACCTTCCTGCGATCGCGAGTGGTTTGAGTACAACAATAGGTCACTTCTTTAAAAAACCAGCTACGGTAAAGTATCCAGAGCAAGAGCGTGAATTCTCTATCAATTGGAGAGGAATGCACTCTTTGAAAAGAGATGAGCAGGGTAGAGAGCGTTGCACGGCATGTGGTTTATGTGCTTTATCTTGTCCTGCAGAAGCCATCACCATGATTGCTGCTGAGCGCAAGAACGACGAAAAGCACTTGTATCGTGAAGAGAAATATGCATCGGTTTACGAAATCAACATGTTGCGTTGCATTTTCTGCGGTTTATGCGAAGAAGCTTGTCCTAAAGAAGCCATTTACTTAGATGGCCCAATTGTTCCAGCTGATTATTTACGTAAAGACTTTATTTACGGGAAAGATAAATTGGTAGAAGCTCCTTTGGAGATAAAATAATTTGTCATTCAGAGCGTAGCGATGAATCTCTAGATTGCTTCGTACCTCGCAATGACGGTAAAATTGAAACAACTAAATAAAAATTAATGGGTACATCGGTATTCTATTTTGTAGCAACATTAAGCGTAATCTTTGCGCTGATGGTGGTTTTTGCAAAAAATCCCATCCACAGTGTGCTATACTTAATCCTTACGTTCTTTACGTTTACGGTTCACTATGTGCTATTGAATGCACAGTTTTTGGCAGTAGTTAACTTTATTGTTTACATGGGGGCCATCATGGTACTTTTCCTTTTTGTGCTCATGCTCCTCAACTTAAATAAAGACAACGAACCCAATAAATCAGCACTGCTTAAAATAGTAGGTATTATTGCTGGCGGATGTTTGGTCGTTACTTTAATCGGTTCTTTAAAATCAGTAGCAATTGCTAATCCTTTGGTGCTTAAAAATCCAAATTTAGGATTGGTAGAAAACCTAGGTAAGGAGTTGTTTGGACCATTCATGTTGCCGTTTGAATTATCGTCGTTACTGTTATTGAGCGCAATGGTTGGAGCGGTACTTTTAACCAAAAAGGAGGAAAAAGCAAATGGGTAGTTTATTCGAAAATATGCAGTCGGTGCCATTGAACCATTACATTTGGTTCTGTGCCATTATCTTCACTATTGGTGTGGTAGGTGTATTAACACGTAGAAATGCCATCGTGATTTTTATGTCGGTAGAGTTGATGTTAAATGCGGTGAACTTGCTTTTAGCTGCATTTTCAGTACATCACAATGATCCTTCAGGACAGGTATTCGTATTCTTTATTATGGCTTTGGCAGCTGCCGAAGTAGCAGTAGGATTAAGTATCATCGTGATGGTTTATCGCAACACACAATCAATAGATATTAATGTATTAAATCGCCTTAAGTGGTAATTCTAATAAAATAAAATGATTACAAGTTTACTTTGGTTAATACCTGTTCTTCCGCTTTTAGGCTTTGTGATTAACGGCTTAGGTCGTAATACATTGAGCAAGGGCGCTGTAGGCTTTATTGGCAGTGGGGTGGTTTTAGCTTCATTTATTCTTAGCGTTTGTTTCTTCTTTGAGCTAAGCTCAAGCGTAGAAAAACAATTTACAGTTAACTTTTTCGATTGGATTAGCGTTGGAGATTTAAAAATTCCTTTGTCGTTTTTATACGATCCATTGAGTGCGATTATGCTCTTGATCATTACTGGAATTGGTTTCTTAATCCATATTTACTCTACGGCTTATATGCACGAAGACGCTGGCTTTGGCAAGTTCTTCGCTTATTTGAACCTCTTCATCTTCTTCATGTTGATATTGGTATTGGGTTCAAACTACATCGTCATGTTTATCGGATGGGAAGGTGTAGGATTGTGTTCGTACCTGTTAATTGGATTTTGGTTCACTAACAGCAGTTATGCAAGTGCCGCTAAAAAAGCATTTGTAATGAACCGTATTGGTGATTTGGGCTTCCTTTTAGGGGTGTTTTTAATGTTCCAAGTTTTTGGAAGCTTGGAGTTTGCAAAAGTATTCCCTCAAGCGGCCAACATGGTGCCAGGAAATAATACCATGGCTATCATTGGTCTATTACTATTCATTGGTGCCTGTGGTAAATCGGCGCAATTGCCTTTGTTTACTTGGTTACCTGATGCGATGGCAGGTCCAACCCCAGTTTCGGCATTAATCCACGCGGCTACCATGGTAACTGCGGGTATTTATATGATTGCCCGTTCAAGCGTAGTGTTTGATTTGGCTCCAATTACGCAAAATATCATTGCCATTGTTGGTGCTGCTACCGCGTTAATTGCGGCATTAATTGCGTTGACCCAAACCGATATCAAAAAGGTATTGGCTTATTCGACGGTATCGCAATTAGGTTACATGTTTTTAGGCTTAGGTGTTGGTGCTTACACGGGTTCATTCTTCCACGTGTTGACCCACGCTTTTTTCAAGGCTTTATTGTTCTTGGGAGCTGGTGCGGTAATCCATTCTTTACACCATGAGCAAGATATGCGCCATATGGGTGGATTAAAAGCGAAACTGAAAACCACTTTTGCCACTATGATGATCGGTACCATTGCTATTGCAGGTATCCCTCCATTTTCTGGTTTCTTTTCTAAAGATGAAATTTTAGCACACGCTTATCAACATAGTCCAGTACTTTGGGGAATAGGGGTATTGACCGCATTTTTAACGGCGTTCTATATGTTCCGCATGATGTTCTTGACTTTCTATGGCAAGTTCAGAGGTTCACACCACACCGAGGAGCATATCCACGAATCGCCAAAGTCAATGACTATTCCATTGGTAGTATTGGCCATTTTAGCAGCCGTTGGCGGTTTGTTAAACATTCCAAAAGCCTTTGGCGGAAACGAGTGGTTGGCACATTGGTTAACGGGAGCAAAGGTGACCCAAAATCATTTGGAGTTAAGCCACAGCACAGAGTTTACTTTGATGGGCGTATCGGTATTGGCAGCAGTAGTCGCAATTTTGTTAGCTTATAGCAAATACGTGAAAAAAGGCGAAGTGCCTGTAGCTGACGAAGCACCTAGAACTGCTTTAGAGAAATTGTCTTATCACAAATTCTATTTGGATGAGATTTACGATACCATCATCAGAAAGCCTTTGGATGCTTTTTCTACCTTCTTCTATAAAATTATCGACAACAAAGTAATAGATGGTTTGGTGAACGGCCTAGGCTGGACTGCCAACGAAGGAAGTAAAAGTTTGCGCTTATTGCAGTCGGGTAACGTAGGTTACTACATCATGATGATGGTTATTGGTATTGTAGCACTATTGCTGTACACTTATTTGTCTATCGCTTAAATTGTTCAAACGTTATAAATGGAACTTTTAATACTCATATTTCTACCCTTAGTTGGCGCAATTGCCACCGCTTTATTTGCCAAGCAAAACACAGCTAAGGTAGCAGCATTAGCATTTTCAATTCTCTCATTGGCAGTTGCCATTGGTTTATTGTGCAAGTTTACTCCAGATGCGAGTACACAGTTTGCAGTTAACTATCCATGGATTGAGCAGTTGGGAATTAATTTCCATCTTGGTCTTGATGGCATCAGTATGATTACGGTGTTGTTAACCAACGTGCTCACACCGCTGATTATCTTGTCGAGCTACAAACACGAATATAAAAATGCCAATGCCTTTTATGCATTGATATTGTTCATGCAAACTGGCTTATTGTTGGTGTTTACTGCATTTGATGCCTTCTTGTTCTACATAGGATGGGAAGCAGCTTTAATTCCAATTTACTTCATTTGCGCTACTTGGGGCGGTAAAGACCGTATCAAAGTAAACATGAAGTTCTTTGTGTACACCATTGCAGGTTCATTGTTCATGCTTTTGGGCATTATTTACCTATACCTACAAAATCCAGCGAACAATTTTGAACTGGCTGAATTTTACAAATTAGAATTAGATACGGTACAACAGGGATGGATTTTTTGGGCTTTCTTTATTGCTTTCGCCATTAAGATGCCAATTTTCCCATTCCATACTTGGCAACCAGATACCTATACCACAGCACCAACCCCAGGAACCATGTTACTTTCGGGTATCATGTTAAAAATGGGTATTTATGGTGTCATCAGATGGTTATTGCCTATTGTTCCTCACGGCGTACAAGATTGGAGCTGTGTGGTAATGCTATTGGCAGTTATTGGCGTGGTTTACGCAGCCATCATTGCCTTTATGCAAAAAGATGCTAAGCGTTTGGTGGCTTACTCTTCTATTAGTCACGTAGGTTTAATTGCGGCTGGTATCTTCACTTTAAGCCACCAAGGTTTACAGGGAAGTATGGTTCAAATGTTAAGCCACGGTATCAATGTAATTGGGTTGTTTTTCGTTTTGGATATTATCCAGTCGCGTTTGGGAACCAACAAAGTAGATGAATTGGGAGGCTTGGCAAAAGTAGCCCCTCAATTAGCTATCACTTTCCTTATCATTTTATTGGGAACGGTAGCTTTACCAGGTACCAACGGTTTTATTGGCGAGTTTTTATTGCTGATGAGCGTTTACAACTACAATGCTTGGTTGGGAGCGGTAGCGGGCTTAACCATCATTTTCGGAGCAGTATACATGTTCAGAAGCTACCAAAAAATTATGTTGGGCGAAACGAACGCGCTTACAGCAAGTTTTAAAGACATTAACGGAACGGAAAAAGTAGTGTTGTACACCATTTGTGCATTGATTATTGTGATTGGGGTTTATCCAAAACCTTTATTGCAAATATCAGATGCTTCGGTACAGCATTTATTGGAACAGATTAATCATAAATTAACAGGGGTTAACTAAGCAAATGAATATTATTATCACCATTGCCGTAACGGCTTTAGTAGTACTTTATGCAGGATTGTTTAAGGCAAAAAAAGCATTGCTGCCTTTAACTTTGCTTGGCCTTTTGGTTTCATTGGGCTTCACCGTTTGTTCATGGAACCAGCCAACTGTTCATTTTGGAATGATGCAGATCGACAATTTTGCATTGGCCTTTGCAGGCATTTCCATTATTGGTACTTTCTTGATTTTCCTACTTACGCAGCGTTATTTTGCAGAAAATAGCCCAAATGTGGCCGAATACTTTACCCTTATCCTATTTGCGTTATGTGGTATTGTGATCATGGTTTCTTACAAAAACCTTTCGATGTTGTTTATCGGGGTCGAAATCATGTCGGTATGTTTGTATATCCTAGCGGGAATTAGAAAGCTCAATTTTGCTTCTAACGAGGCTTCATTGAAATACTTCCTAATGGGCGCATTCTCTACAGGTTTCTTGCTATTTGGTATTGCTTTAATTTATGGAGCTACGGGCTCTTTCGATATTGATGTTATTCAAAATGTATTGGTCAATAGTGTGAGCAATGTTTCACCATTATTTTATCCAGGTATTATTTTGATGATGGTTGGACTTTGTTTCAAAGTTGGTGCGGCACCTTTCCACTTCTGGACTCCAGATGTTTACGAAGGATCACCGTCGTTAATCACCGCATTCATGTCAACCGTGGTTAAAACTGCTGGTTTTGCGGCTTTCCTAAGATTGTTTGCAGGTGCTTTTGAGCCATTGCACGATTTCTGGATGCCAGCGCTAATGGTGATTGTTATCATCACCCTTTGTTTGGGTAACATCACGGCATTATATCAAAAGAACTTCAAAAGAATGCTAGCTTATTCTAGTATCTCTCACGCGGGTTATTTGTTGTTTTCATTAGTGGTATTAACTGCTAACTCGGCAAGCAACGTTTTGGTTTATGCAGCAGCTTATACTTTTGCCAGCATTGTAGCTTTTGCGGTGCTTATCAACGTAAAACAAAAAACAGGTAGCGACGACATCGAAAGCTTTAACGGTTTGGCCAAACGCAATCCTTTAGCGGCACTAGCTTTAACGATTGCTATGCTATCATTGGCAGGTATTCCGTTAACAGCAGGCTTTATCGGGAAGTATGTCATGTTCCTAAACGTATTAGAGAACTATCAGATCATTCTAGTGGTGATTGCGATATTA
>NZ_JAELTX010000100.1 GCF_016429065.1 Pedobacter sp. ASV17 | reverse complement strand
CAAGTACCCCGAAGGCCGTAAAAATGAGCATCAACGGGAAAGCAAGCAATTGAGGCAGTAAGCCATAAAAACTATAAGCCGCAAAAGTGATAAAATATAGAATGGCCAATGCGCCACTTAGCAATACTGCGCTAAAATTTTCATATTTCGCTTTTAGCTTGATGGCGAAAACGGTTAAAGCAATTCCAACAACATAGCCCAATACAATTCTGGTAAGCGGACTGATCATTTCATGCTCAATCGCATATTTAGCACCTATAATTACCCCAATCACCAATACGAGGATGCCTATTTTGCTGATTAAATTCTCGCCTAAAAATTTTTCAAAATCGGATTTTAATAAATTCTCTTTGTTGAATCTTGAAGCAGGTTTTGGAATACCGTAGCGTGGCGGTGGTGTAAAGGTAGGTGGTGGTATTATCGGCTTGGCAATTTCGGCACTGATCGGCGAAGGTGTCCTGTTGGGAAGTGTGGTGGCTTCCTGTGCTTTTTGAACATCTTTTTGTGCAAGCCCTGGGTTTTTTAACCGTTCAACTTCTTGCCTTAGCGCCTCGATTTCTGATTGGAAATTTTGTTGTCTTAGCGATAAGTTTTCTATCTTGATTAAAAGTGCCGCTATTTCATTATTGTTTCCCATGGTTGGAGTTGGTTAATTTTGTTTTAGCCTTTTGCTTTCTCTTTTGCTCTTGCCAAAATACCTATATTTGTCCCAAAATATAAATCTTATGCAAGAAATAAAGAAATATGTAGAAGATAACAAGCAACGTTTTTTAGACGAGCTTTTTGAATTGTTGCGTTTTCCTTCGGTAAGTGCAGATCCAAAATATAAAGGAGATGTATTGAAAACCGCTGATTTCGTTGCTCAAAAATTGAAGGATGCTGGTGCTGATAATGTTGAAATTTGTGAAACTGCTGGATATCCAATTGTATACGGAGAGAAGATTGTAGATGCTAGTTTGCCAACCGTTTTAATTTACGGTCACTATGATGTGCAGCCGCCAGATCCATTGGAATTATGGAAAACTCCTCCTTTTGAGCCTACCGTACGCGACGGTAAAATTTATGCCCGTGGTGCTTGTGATGATAAAGGTCAGTTTTATATGCACGTTAAGGCTTTTGAATTAATGATGCAGACCAATACTTTGGCTTGTAACGTTAAATTCATGATCGAAGGTGAAGAGGAAGTTGGTTCAGCTAACTTGGGCATCTTTGTGAATGCTAACACTGAGCGTTTAAAAGCCGATGTGGTTTTGATTTCTGATACTTCGATGATTAGCATGGAAAACCCATCTATTGAAACAGGTTTAAGAGGTTTGGCTTACATGGAAGTAGAAGTGGTTGGCCCTAATAGGGATTTGCACTCTGGGGTATATGGAGGTGCGGTAGCTAATCCTGCAACTATTCTTTGCAAAATGATTGCTTCTTTGCATGATGAAAACAACCATATCACTATTCCTGAGTTTTACGATAAAGTAGTAGAATTAACTGATGCTGAAAAACAAGCCTTAAACTCAGCGCCGTTTGATTTAGAGGAGTACAAGAAAGATCTAGATATTGATGCAGAGTGGGGTGAAAAAGGTTACTCAACTTTAGAACGTACAGGTACTAGACCAACTTTAGAGGTGAATGGTATTTGGAGTGGCTACATTGGCGAAGGTGCTAAAACCGTATTGCCAAGCAAAGCAAATGCAAAGATTTCTATGCGTTTGGTGCCTAACCAAAACTCAGATGAAATCAGCGAGATTTTTGCTAAGCACTTTGAAAAGATTGCACCAAAAGGAGTGAAAGTTACCGTTACACCGCATCACGGTGGCGAGCCAGTAGTTACCCCAACGGATAGCGTAGCTTATCGTGCTGCTGAAAAAGCCATTGAGGACAGCTTTGGTAAAAAGCCAATTCCTACACGTGGTGGTGGTAGTATTCCAATTGTGGCTTTGTTTGAAAACGTACTTGGAATTAAATCTGTATTGTTTGGCTTTGGGTTAGATAGCGATGCGCTACACTCGCCAAATGAGAAATACGATATCTACAATTACTATAAAGGAATTGAAACATTGCCTTTATTCCATAAGTATTATGCAGAGTTAAATAAGTAAGACCTATTTTTCTGTAAATAAAAGTCCCGTACGTACGGGACTTTTTTGTTGGTGATGGTTTTTTGGAGGTTATTGTTGATGATTTGTTAATGTTGTCTTTACGTGCTTAGCATAATTTCGCGGCTAGTTTCGAATCTTTATCTGTTGGATTTTCTAGAAGAGCTATGAGAAAAGCAGAACTTCTATCTTGAAATGGCTTTTGGCTTTGTTTTTTGAAGGATATTATCCTATGTTGAAATTAATTTTTTCATCAAAATGTATTTTGTTAACTTTCCAAATAACTTTTAATTTGTTTCAAATGGTTGCTTATTCTGTTTTTTCTACGACTGGACACAAGAAAAGGATCTTAATCCTTTATTCTTTTTTATGCCTGTCTCTGCTTGGCCTAGGTGCTAACCACTTTAATTTTTTTCAAACCCATCAAGCTGTCGTTGCTGCGCAGGCCGAAGATGATCAATATTTCAATATTGCAGTATTGGCCGATACGCAATACTACACTGGTGAGCGATATGGCGGAAATATGAATATGTTCTATAACCAGATTGATTGGATTACCGCCAATGCTGAAAAGGAAAAAATAGCTTATGTGGTGCATGTAGGTGATATTACCGATCAAGGCGATAAGTTGCCAGAGCAATGGGACAGGGCAAAAGACGCCATGTACCGTTTGGAGAAGCCTTTGCCTGGGATGCCTTATGGTATTCCTTACGGTGTGGCGGTGGGTAACCATGATGTGAGACCAAATGGTGATCCAAATGGAAGTAAAATAGGATACACCAAATATTTTGGACGTAAGCATTTTGAAGGCAGACCATATTATGGCGGTGCTTACAATAACTCAGATGCTAATGATAATCACTACGATCTTTTCGAGGCAAATGGTGAAAAATTCATTGTGCTATATCTCATCTTTAACGATCCCAATAAGAAAGAATTTTATGATGCGGCTTTAGAGGAAAAGGTGCACAATTGGGGTGCTGATGTATTGGCTAAACACTCGGATAGAAAAGCGATTGTTGTAAGTCATAATATCCTTAGGCCTGATACCACTAGTGGAAGTAATTTTAGGGCAGGGGTTGGCGCTGCGCCTCAACCTGGTAATTTTACCAAGCAAGGAAATCGCATCATCAATAAGTTTAAACACTCACCAAATGTGTTCATGATGCTTTGTGGACATGTTAGTGGCGAAGCAATGAGAGAGGTTAAGTTTGAAGGTCGTACCATTAAAGTGATATTGACCGATTACCAAGGTAGGAGAAATCCAGAGTTTACCGATAAAGACCGTAATGGGGGTAATGGCATTTTGCGTTTGATGAAGTTTAATCAAAGCAAGCAGATTTTGAGCGTAAGAACCTTTATTCCTCAGAAAGATAGGGTTTTGGAAGAAACTGATGAGGATAGCAATTTTTCGGTGCCACTTTATAGGTAATGTTTGAAAGCATAGTCAATCTCTCGTTGAAAAGATTGACTATGTTTTTTCTGCTATTTCATCGATACCACTAGGTCCTTAGGGCGAATCATCGTTTCGCTGTAAATATTCCCAAACCTATCCGTTACTTTAATTTCGATAGGCGTGGCGGCGCCATTGGCTTTTGCTTTAAAAAAGTGAGCCGAATTGGTGGTCACAAAATCTTCTGTTGGTTCTGCGTTGGCATTTAATCGAAGTGCTTCGTAGGAGATGATGTGTAGTGGATCTAAGGTTCTTACTCGGTTAACACTCAAAGGTGTGCCATTTTCGAGTATTTCTACTTTCCATTTTTTGTCAAATCCCCAAACGTTAACCAAAATCTCATTATTGGTGTTTGGGCTGGCGTAAGTGCCAGCATAGGGCTTTAATTTTTCATCTGTACTTTTGGGTGCATATTTAGCTGCGGTAATGTGTACTTGATTTAAATCGTAGGCTCTGAACTGATAGTTTTCCTGTTCTCCGATAGATTTATATAGCCATTGATAATTCCTGTCGTTAAATTTCCAAATTCCGTAGCCGCCTGGAGCGCCATCCTTGCAGATGTGGTTGTTGGCATAGCCACTTCTTCCTGTCCACCACCAAGTGGCACAAATGGCACCCGAGTTGTGCTCCATCAGGTTGTTGTTGTTTTCGTAGGCGTAACAAACGTGTGTATGTCCTGTAATGACATTCACATCTGTAAATTCGGTTAGCGCATTGATAAATTCGGTAGAGTTGTTCAGTCGTAAAGAGGCGGTTTCGTTTTGACCGCTTAGTGTTGGGGCATTGTTCAACTGGATGTGCATGGCCACTACAATTGGGGTCGACTTGTCGGTAATCATAGCCAAATCCTTTTTCAGCCAGGCAATTTGGTCGGCTACAATCACGCCGTTATAATCTCTATCGCCCATTATGCCTTGAGAGGCGCCTTTATTCACATATTGGATGTTGTCTAGAACAATGTAGTGCACCTTGCCTATGTTAAAAGAGTAATAGGTGGGGCCAAGACTAGTTCTGAATGCTGTTTCTGCCTGCCAGTCTGAATTGATATATGGATCATTATCATGGTTGCCCATGGTATGGAAAACTGGAACATTCACGGTTTTGATAAGGTTGAGGTATTGGCTAAAGCTGTAATTGTTGGCGTACCAATAAGCATCCCAGGTCATGTCGCCTAAGGTAAGTGCGTATACTTTATAACCTTCGTTTTTGTATTTGGTGATGGATTTGGCGGCATCTATTAAAAAACCATTTTGGAATTGAGAAACATCGTCATTTCTATTGGCCAGGTGCATGTCGCCAAGCGCCAATAGCACATGTTTGTCGTTATTGACAGGCTTTAGCTCAAAATCAACTGTTTCTACGGTGTTTGCGTCAGTAGTGAAGTTTTTGTAAAAAACAGGCAGTACGCTATTGACATAGCCCACTTCATATCCGCCTGGTATGGAAACAAAAATGAAATTCTTATTCTTCTTGGAAGCAAGATAGTAAGTGCCATTTTGATCTGTTTTGGCCACTTCTACACCGTCTGATACGATGACATTGGCCAAGCCAACACCTGCAGCATAAACACTTCCTTTTACCGTCATTCCAGCTACGTCAGGGATATTGGCAAAAGGAACCTCTATGGTGCTGGAGCCAAGCAATAAACTTTGAACGCCCCTCGTTACCGAAATTCGATAGCTATTGGCCGTGAAATTGGCAGGAATGGTAAAAGTACAGTTGTTGGCGGTGATTGCTTTAAGTTGAATGGTGAAGCTTTTGGTGGCATCTGTTAGGGCTATAAAAACAAGTTGATCACCCATGGCAAAGCCGCTGCCTTGAAAAGAAAAATCAGTGTTGACTGGAAATGTAAGCCTGCTTGGGATATTGATACTCCCAATTTTAAGATCGTTGTTGCCTGTTGGCGGTGTGGGAGGGGCTGGCGGTGGTGTTTCGGTTTTCTTGCATCCGAAAACGGTTAGGCCAAGCCCTGCAACGGTGGTGCTTACAATAAAGTCTCTTCTGGACAATTGCTTGTTGCCAGGTTTTTCTTTTCTTTTGTTCATTTTGGCTTTTATTTAGTTGAGTGTTATGCTCTAATGTAACAAATAAAAACTTTTTAAATTAATTTTAGTTGTTTTTAGTTTCGATTTAATGATTTTTTAATTTTAAGTTGTTTTGATATATTTATTTTTAATGGTATCGAAATGATTTGTTAATGTTGGGTAAATCTTAATTGTGTAAACTTGGCTAGTCCAATATAGAGGATGTTTCGTTGTTTTAGGTGTTCTTAATCATTTTTGCGCTGAATTGGAGCAGTGATGATAAGATGAGAGCTAATTATAAAATGATGAAATGATAATTTTTTTATTTCTTTTAAGTTAAATTTTATTTTAATTTATTTATTTTAGTTTGTATAAATTGAAAGGTAGACCTTTGAACACAACTTGTAAATCGCTTATGACCACAAAATCCTTTTTCAGAAAGCAGCTTTTAATCCTTGCCTTATCCCCTTTGGCTGCTTTTGCACAAAAAAGTGAGATCAATGTCTTGAAATTTAAAAATGTTCAAGAGCTCAAAGCCTTTTTTAAACATGGAAAAAACAGTTTTCCAATCATTAGTGGCCATCGCGGTGGGATGACTAAAGGGTTCCCAGAAAACTCTATGGAAACTTTTGCCAACACACTTAAATACATGCCATCATTTTTTGAAATCGATCCTCGATTGACCAAGGATAGTGTGGCTGTTTTAATGCATGATGCAACCTTGGAGAGAACGACTAACGGTACTGGAAAGCTATCGGACTATACTTATGCGGAAATTCAAAAGTTGAGGTTAAGAGATCCAGAAGGAAATGTGACCGATTGCAAAATTCCTACGCTGAAAGAGGCTATTTTGTGGAGTAAGGGCAGAACGGTAATGAATTTAGATAAAAAGGATGTGCCGCTGGAAATGACTGCTCGTATTTTAAAAGAATGCAACAACGAAGCAGTCATGCTGACCGTTCATAATGCCAAGCAAGCTAAATTCTACTTGAATCAAAATCCAAATTGGATGCTTTCTGTACATATCAAAACCAAAAAAGCTTATGATGAATATGTGAAAGCGGGTATTCCATGGGCTAGCATTATTGCCTACATTGGTCCAGAATACACCCCTGAAAATAGGGAATTAATGAAGCTTTTGCAGGAAAAAGGGGTGATGGTAATGATTTCCTCGGCACCAACTTATGATAAATTAGCCACGCCACAGGAAAGAGCGAAAGCTTATGTGGAGGTCTTTAAAGGTGGTGCAGATATTCTAGAATCAGATTTGCCAGTGGAGGTAGCAGAAGCCATTAAAAATAACTTGCCTAAAAATACCCCACAACATAAATATTTGGGTAAAGCGAAATTGTAAGATTAGAATTATAAAGAAAAATAGAAGGATGGAAGTTATGCGATGATGACTTTCACTCCTTTTTCTTCTAATTGTTGAACCACTATTTCTGGTACTTTATCGTCGGTAATGATGTATGATACTTGCTCAAAAGTACATACTTTGCCTAAACCTCTT
Organism: Pedobacter sp. ASV17; assembly: GCF_016429065.1. GTDB lineage: Bacteria > Bacteroidota > Bacteroidia > Sphingobacteriales > Sphingobacteriaceae > Pedobacter. Next base: position 13,607 of record NZ_JAELTX010000100.1, on the reverse strand, counting down.
TTGTCGAATTTAGTGCTGTCGGCCAAAATGACTACTGTTTGGGCAGTTTCAATCATTTTTTGGTCTAAAGCAGCTTCGGCCAAGTTGGTAATCGAAAAGCCAAAATCAAGATCAATTCCGTCTACACCTAAAAAAACAATACCACAAGAAATCTCTTCCAATATTTTCTCGGCAAAATTACCTGCTACCGAAGAAGAGTTAGACCTGATCATGCCGCCAAGTTGCAATACCTCCACATTGTTTCTATTGCACAATTCCAAACCTACTTTTAAGGCAGGAGTAATCACGGTTATGTGCTCCGAAGGATTTAGGAATCGGGCAACCTCAAAAACAGTAGAGCCAGAACCAATGGTAATTGAATCGGTATTTTTAATGAGCTTGAGTGCTGCTTTTGCAATGCGTTGTTTTTCGTCAGCATTAATGAGTTCTTTCTCATAAATACTTCTTTCGCTGGCATATGGATTTTTAATAGAACCACCACCTCTTGTTCTAAAAAGAAGGTTTTTATCTTCCAACATTTTTAAATCCTTTCTGATGGTTACACCAGAAACTTTCATCAGGTCAATGAGCTCAATAATACTAACCTTGCCATCTTCTTTCAGTTTTTTGAGGATATATTCGTGCCTGTCGGTGATGTTTTTCATTTTAAAAATCGTTTGGCGCTAATATATAATTTATTGTTGCATAAAAAAAGCGCTGCACCCAGGAGGCACAACGCTCGTCTTAATCAATTGCTGAAATTATTTGCTTTTAGCGAAATCAGCGCTATTTCTTTTTTCAACTTCAGTTTTGCTCGCCTTAAAGTTATTAGTATTTAAGGTTGCTAGCTCGTTAGTAGATACGGAATGAAAATCGGTACTGCCATTTAATTTTAAAGAACTTTCGTTGCTTAATTTGGTATAGATGCTTTCTGTTTTAGAACTGATTTCAGCTTTGGCATCATCTTGTATGATAATTTGTAGATGTTGTGCGTTAAGGGTGTTTTTGGTTTTTACTACTGCATTACCAGAAATGTTAATTCTGTATACATCACCAACATAAAGGGTGATTTTAGCAGTTTCTGAGTTTTTCTTGGTTGAAACTTCGATAGCATCATCGCTAGTGTAAACTCTGGCTTTTGCGGTGCCTTCGTTCGTGTATAATTTTTTGCTGTCGCGATCTTGTACAAGGGTAACTTCTACATTTCCAGAAATGATCAATTTCTTAGGTGTTTGTTGATCGTTGTTTTTATAGATAGTTGTAGTAGGGTTTACTACTTCTGTAGCGTTAACAGTTGTGGTGCTGATGGCTAAAGCTAAAATCCCGATAGCAAATAGCGAAGTTGTTCTTTGTTTCATAATTGATTTGTGTTTTTTGTAATTAAGACGCAAGTCATCATAAAACGTTGCACGCAACTTCACTACTTTCGACGAACTCCCGATTTTTTTCGACGAAACTCCGAAACGCTTCGTAGATTGTTAAGGGTTTGTTAAAATTAGGTTACTTTTTAGTGGTTATTCAGCGGTTAGATTTAACAAAGCTTGTTACGTATTTAGCCACAGATACACAGATTTTGCTTTTTTTACTTTTATAGATATTTCATCTGTGAATCTGTGGCAAGATTTCAATGAATAAAAAAATCGATATTTAAATCGTCCAACTTTCGCATTTTTCTAGAAAAAACTCATCCGCTTCTGCGCCAATACCTGGTGCATCTGGCACATCGAGCATAAATCCTTCGTAGCTAAGTCCGCCAACTACTGGATCTACCAAATGACCTAATAAACAAGTATCCAAGTCAAAATAAATCACATTAGGACTAGCGAGTGCAAAATGTAAATTAGCGGTTAGCGCCAGTCGGCTTTCCAGCATGCTGCCAATCATGCATTTTACGCCATTTTGCAGGGCAATTTCATGTATTTTCTGGGCTTCTAAAATACCGCCCGACTTTGCAAATTTGATATTCAAGAAGGTAGTCGCTTGTGCGTTGATCAGTTTACGGGCATCATGGTGGTTGTAGCAACTCTCATCGGCCATGAGCTGAATAGGAGAATTAACGTTTAACTCGGGTAAGCGATCATCGTACCAGGTACGCATGGGCTGTTCGCAAAACTCTATGTTGTATTTTTCTAATTCGGTAAGCGCAAATAGGGCATCGTCAAAGCTCCAGCCTTGGTTGGCATCCAAGCGTAAGGTTACGTCGTTACCAACTGCTTTTCTAATGGCGGCAACTCTGTCAATGTCCTCATGTACCTTTTTGCCCAATTTTATTTTAATAATTCTGCAGCCATTTTTTTGATGTTCTACTGCTTTTGCGGCCATCTTTTCGGCAGTATCAATGCCCAAAGTCATATCCGTTTCGATGCTGCGTTTATGTCCACCCAAAAATTGATAAAGCGGTTGCTCCGCATTTTTTGCAGCGATATCAAAGAGTGCCATGTCAAATGCACTTTTAATGGTGGGATTGTGTGCTGCATAGCCCAACAAATCATCCATTCTGGCTGGAATATCCAATGGATCTTTTCCCTTTAAAATTTGGGCAAAGTCTTTGGCCATTGCCAAGCAGGTGTCTTGTGTTTCGCCAACAATCATCGGAAAGGCAGAGCATTCACCATTGCCATGTATGCCAGCATCGGTAAAAATTCTTACTAAAACATTTTGGGCAAAGTGCATGGTGCCAGTAGCAATCACAAAAGGCTCCATTGGAATGCTGAAACGATAGATTTCGGTATGGGTAATTTTCATTTTCGGTTTTTAGGATGATCAAACATGCAGGCATGTTCATGTAAATAGGTTGATAAATTTACAGCAATTTTTTAAACAAGCCAACCAAAGCCCGTACCTTTATGCAATGCAAGAACCTAATAGTTTAATCCATGCCTCATCGCCCTATTTGTTGCAACATGCACATAATCCAGTAGCCTGGTACGAGTGGAATGAAAGCTCCCTTAAAAAAGCAAAGGACGAAAATAAACTCATTATTGTGAGTGTGGGATATTCGGCATGCCACTGGTGCCATGTGATGGAACGTGAGAGTTTCGAAAACCATGAAGTGGCCGAAGTGATGAATAAACATTTCGTGTGTATTAAGGTAGATAGAGAGGAGCGACCTGATATTGACCAAATTTATATGCTTGCCGTACAATTGATGAATGGCAATGGCGGATGGCCCTTGAATGCGATTTGCCTACCAGATCAGCGACCTATTTACGGCGGTACTTATTTCCGAAAAGGAGATTGGATCAATATTTTACTTAACCTCGCTAATTTGTGGCAAAAGGAACCTGCAAAAGCGATCAAATATGCCGAGCGATTAACCGAGGGGTTGCAGCAAGCAGAGCTGATTGCAGACAGGAATGAAATGCTCACCTTTAAAGAGGAGCAACTCATTGAAATTGTAGAACCTTGGAAAAGGAATTTTGACATTTCGGAAGGGGGTTATAATAGAGCGCCTAAATTTCCATTGCCCAACAACTGGTCGTTTTTATTGCGATATGCTTTTTTGAGAGATGAGCAATCGGTGATGATGGCCGTGATGCGAACGTTGGACGCCATAGCCTTGGGTGGTATTTACGATCAAATTGGTGGAGGCTTTGCTAGGTATTCGGTAGATGGTCAATGGCATGTGCCTCATTTTGAGAAAATGCTTTATGATAATGCACAGTTGGTGAGTTTATATGCCGAAGCTTATCAGTGTTTGAAATATGAACCTTTTGCCGAAGTGGTTAAAGATACCATTGACTGGATAAATAGAGAAATGACCGCTGAAAATGGTTTGTTCTATTCGGCATTGGACGCTGACAGCGAAGGTGTGGAAGGTAAGTTTTATGTGTGGAGCAAAGCTGAATTTGACGAACTGGTAGGGGACCATCATCCATTTTTGGCCGAATACTTTAATGTAACCGATACTGGGAATTGGGAAGAGGAACATACCAATATTTTGAGAAGAACGGTACTGGATGAAGATTTGATGGCGAAATATAGTCTGAGCAAAGCTGATTTTGAAACCATTATTGCCCAAGCAAAAACTAAATTATTGGCGGTGAGGAACGAAAGGATCAAACCTGGCTTAGACGATAAATGTTTGACCGCTTGGAACGCCCAAATGATCAAAGGTTTGGCCGATGCTTCACAAGCCCTTAATAATGGTCATTACTATGAGAAAGCCAAAAAAGCTGCTAGTTTTATTTTAAATAACTTAATGGCTGAAGATGGTGGCTTGTATCGCAATCACAAAAATGGTAAAGCAAGCATCCAAGGGTTTTTGGATGATTACGCATTTTTAATAGAAGCTTTAATTGCACTTTATGAGGTAGATTTTAATGAGGCTTGGTTAAATGAAGCAAAAGAGCTTACGGACTATGTTTTGGCCAATTTCACTGATGAGAACAATGCCATGTTCTATTATACTTCTAATCAAGGAGAGAGCTTAATTGCCCGTAAGCATGAGGTGATGGATAATGTGATTCCAGCTTCCAATTCGGTAATGGCACAAAATCTCCAAAAATTAGGACTGTTCTTTGATGAGGAAAGTTATTTGGAAAGGGCATCCGCCATGTTAAAAGTGGTATTGCCTCGTATTAAATCTTATGGGTCGGCTTATTCAAATTGGTGCATCCAGTTGCTTAATGAGGTGTATGGAATTAATGAAATTGCCATAGCTGGTCCTGATTTTAAATCCGTAGAAGAGGAGTTTAACTTGCAGTATATCCCTAATAAAATTACTTTGGCAGGAACAAAAAGTACACTGCCTTTGTTAAAACATAAGCAAAGCGAGCAAACAAAAATCTATATTTGCCGAAACAAAACCTGTCAGCTGCCCGTGGGCACTATTGATGAGGCGCTTAAGCATATAAAATAAAAGATGAAGCGGCAAAAAGCGCTCATCAAATCATAAAACAATTAAATAGAAAGAATGAAAATCACTTCTAACACGGTAGTTTCTCTTACTTACGAGCTACATACCACTACTCCAGAGGGTAACCAAGTTTTTGTAGAAAAAGCTACTGAAGAAAATCCACTTGTATTTTTGTACGGTGTGGGAATGATGTTGCCTAAATTTGAAGAGCACTTAACAGGTTTAACTGTTGGTGATGAATATAGTTTTGAGCTTGAGCCAGCTGATGGTTACGGTGAAATTGATCCAGGAGCTCATGTTGATTTGCCAGTAGGCATGTTCAAAGAAGGTGGTGCTGAATTGCCAAATGTAGGTGATGTAATTCCTTTGCAAGATAACCAAGGAAACCAATTCCGTGCAGGTGTAACGGCAGTAGGTGAGGAAATTGTATCGGTAGATTTAAACCACCCAATGGCTGGTAAAAACTTGATTTTTGCTGGTAAAATTATCACTGTTAGAGAAGCAACTGCTGATGAATTAGCTCATGGACATGCTCATGGTGCTGATGGTCATTCAGGTCACTAATCGATAAACTCTTTTGTCATTCCTTCGGACTGACAGTAATAGAAAATCCCTGAGTATTTTGCTCAGGGATTTTTTTATGTAGCTATTTCCCGTCATTGCGAGATGGTTCCTTTGAATAACAGTAATAAAAAATGCCTAGATGTTTTATCTAGGCATTTTTTATTGGACGGAATCGTCATTTCGACCTTGTGGAGAAATCTTTGGACTTTTTCTTTTTGCGCTATTTCCGTCATTGCGAGGAACGAAGCAATCCTAAAGTGAATGGTAATCCTATAGAGAGATTCCTCGTTCCTCGGAATGACAAAAAACAAAGAATCCCTAGGTGTTTTGCCTAGGGACTTTTTATTTGGACTATTCGTCATTTCGACCTTGTGGAGAAATCTTTGGACTTTTCTTTTAATCTTGCTGTCGTTTCTATCTCGAACTTTCGGGATAGAAATCTCAAATTAGATTGTTGGGAGCTAGATTTTACTTCGTAGCTGCTGCGCGGTCTCGACGCTGCGCTTTCCTCGAAATGACGGGACGGACTGTACTTCGCAATGACATGAAAAACTTACTTCACTACTTTCCCATTAATCAACGAAATGGGAGAGGCATCCAGTGCATTTGCAGTGCTTAGTTTCAAGGTGCCTCGTACCTTAATGGTTTGATAAGTAAACTTGGTAGGTTCTGTTAATTGTACCTCAACCATGATAGGTACACCATTTTTACCGCAATAAAAACATTGGTTAATAGGTAAGGTAGATAGCATGAACTTGGTTTGTTTCATTCCATCTTTAATGGGAACGATATAGCCTTCCAGTTCAAAAGGTTTGCCCGCTCTTTTTTTAATGTCGTTATTGAAGATAGCGTACATTTCGCTATCGTCTTTGGCCATTTTAAATTCTACATCGCCAATCACATCCCAATTTGCTGACACAATTTGGTCACTTGGGTCGTGTTGAGCCTTGGCGCTAAAGGCAAATCCGATAAATAATAAAAATATAAAACTTAGTTTTTTCATGTTGTGTGTTTTGTTTAACGTGTTCCGTCATTGCGAGAGACGAACGTTCGGGATAGAAATCTTTGGATTAATTTTAAAGATTTCTCCACTCGCTACGCTGCGGTCGAAATGACGAGATATTTTTCTAATTTTTTGTCTTAAATAATATTAATTCTTTGCTAAAATTTTCGATATGTTGGAGCGGTAGGCCTGTACTGCAGGGATTATCGCTGCAATAATGCCGATGGCTAAGCCAGCCGCTAGTAAATAAAATTCTTCTTTAATAAAAATCAGGCCGTTCATTTTTGCTTGGCTGCTTTCTTGATAACTACTGATCAACTGTAAGATACCATGGCCTAATGCTATTCCAATTACCGTGCCTATGAGGGTCAAAATTAATCCTTCTAATATGATTAACGAAAAAAGTTTGCCTTTTGAGGCGCCCAATGTGCGCATAATAGCCAAATCGTAACTTCTTTCTTTTAGTGAATTGTATAAATTCACAAACACACTAATGGCCGCAATGAGCATAATTAATACGGCAAACCATTGTAAAGTATCCACCCCAACACCAATTAACGAGAACAATCTGGTACTTTCTTGAGCTGGACTGGCAGCTTGCATGTTGGTGGTTTGGTTCACCATTTGTGGGAACATGGCCACTGCCATGGGCGAGCGATACTGAATTAACAAAGAGGTAAACTCCCTATCTTCATCATGGCTGTGGTCAGCTTCTGCGGCGTGGTCATGACCTTCTTCATGGGCTTCACCTTCATCGCCGTGCATTTTCCAAACACTACCAATGGCTGTCAAAATCAAATTATCGGTCACGTTTTGCTGCGGTTCCAAAATACCCACTACTTTGTAAGCGTGGTCTTTGTGTTCGTCTTTCATTTCGGTTAGGCCATGGCCACCAAAAAAAGTATCGCCTACTTTTAAGTTTTGTTCTTTGGCTACGTTAGCACCAATGGTGGCTTCCAAATCGGCTTTCCAAAAGTTTCCACTTTGTATTTTTAAGCCATAAAGGCTGATGTAATTACTATCGGTACCTACAATGCGTACACCGTTGTAATTGTCGCCCAAGGCCAAAGGCACTGCCCGCTTTACAAAAGGGTTGCGCATGAGCTTTTTTGCTTCATTCATTGGAATGTTCCCCGTAGGGAAATCAATGTAATAAATACTGCTCAAAATCAATTGTAGCGGACTGCCTTTTGCACCTACCACAAGATCAATGTCTTTCGAATTTTTTGCTAGTTTATCTTCAATTTGGGTAGAAGCTAACAGCAGTACCGTTAAAATTCCCGTACCAAAAGCAATGAGCAAAATATTGAGTGCTGCATTTAAAGGCTTCGACCAAATGTTTTTCCAGCTAATTTTAAATGGGCTCATGATAAAGTATAGGTAAGGGTAAACGCATCTTTAACTCTTTTATCGTGTGTGGCCACTACCAAGGTTGCTTGGTTCAATGTGGATTGCTCTTTCAATAAAGCCAATACCGCTTCGGCATTATGGTCGTCTAAACTAGAGGTAGGCTCATCTGCAATAAGTAAGGTAGGCTTGTTAATTACCGCACGAGCGATGGTGACCCGTTGTAGCTGTCCCTGACTTAACTCTTGCGGGTATGCATTTTTCTTCGGCAGCATATTTAATGAATCCAACACTTCTTCTACCCGTTTCTTATTGTTGGGCAGACCTGCAAAACTTTGGGCCAGCAATAGGTTTTCGGTGATGTTTAAGCTTTTAATGAGGTGCGGTTTTTGAAACACGATCCCGATTTGCTGTCCCCTAAAAGCATCCAGCTTTTTAGCAGAAAGTGAATAAAGGTCGGTGTCGCCAATTTTTACTTTGCCATTGGTTGGGGTAAGCAAACCTGTTAAAATATGTAGGAGGGTGGTTTTGCCACTTCCCGATTGGCCTAAAAGGAGCCATTGCTCACCATTGTTCACCTGCCAATCTGCAAATTGCAGTTCGTGGCCAGAAGTGTACCGATGAGAAACAGATTGAATGGAAATCATAAGCTTTGCTGTATGTTACAAAAATAAAAGAAGTGGCCAAATCATTACCTATTGGTATGTAAAGTAATTGCTACTGCAAAATTGTTGCGCTTGCAATTTACCTTTTTTAAGGCGTTGATGGTTTTTTGCATAGGCATTGCTCATTAAACCCGATGGGAGTGGAAATACTTTTTGTTTTTTATAGTGGAAGCCTAAATAAACCTCGTAGGTTTCGAAAACCTACGAGGTTTGTGGGTAGTATGCCCTAAAAACAAAAAGATTGAAACGTACAGCGGGACTTCCTATAAATAGTAGCAACCAATTGCTTTTCAAAAAAATAAAGACCTGTTGTTTTCAACTTTTCCTTTTGTTTGCTGTTAGCTATGCGGTAATACGTGGTGTTTTTGCGGGTGCTTGGTGTAAACTTAACACACTATTATTTGGCTTAAAGGGTAATTATTATATATTTACAGTATCTATCAGCACCCTCAAGAAAGCAATTTTTTTTAAAGCAATACAAGCTGTTTGAAATGATAGCATGCGTAACGATTAAAATTATATGGAAGAAGAATTGAACAAGGACTTTGAAATTTCGGAAATCAATGATAACAGACAGTTGGAAGAAGAAACCGTACAGCATTTAAATAATCCAGTAACCGATTTACAAGCCATCGTAAAACAATACCTCACCTCGGTAAAGAGTGTAAAAAAGGAGGGTAACAAGTTTTATTTTTCTGATGGTGAGGCCGTAGTAGAGGTAAGAGTGGTAAGCGACGAGACCATTAGGGTACGTTTGGCTCCACACGGCGTTTTTTTGGCCGACTTCTCGTATGCGGTAGAACAGGTAGATCAGAAAGTAACCACTTTTAGGTTGCAGGATACGCCAGATGCTTATTTGATTGAAACGAATACCATTACCTGTAGGGTGAGCAAGGCGGATTTTCTGATTTCGTTTATTGATAACATTACAGGCATTGTAACCAGTAGCGATGCTTCGCCAATGCACTGGGAAGAAAATGTAGAGTTTGGTGGTTATTATGTTTTTGCCACTAAGCAATGCCATCCAGAAGAGAATTTTTTTGGTTTAGGCGATAAGTCGGGTAATTTAAACCTGCGTGGCAGAAAGTTTACGAACTGGAATACGGATGCTTATTCATATGGTTGGGACCAAGATCCTTTATACCGTACCATTCCGTTTTATGTGGGCATTAACCAAGGCGAAACTTATGGGATTTTCTTTGATAATACCTTTAAGTCTTATTTCGATTTTGGAATGGAAGATAATGCCAAAACCAGCTTTTGGGCTGACGGTGGCGAGCTGCAATATTATTACATCCACGGGCCGCACATGATGGATGTGGTGAAACGTTACCAATCTTTAACGGGGACGCACCAGATGCCACCTCAATGGGCCATTGGTTATCATCAATGCCGCTGGAGCTATTACCCAGAAAGCAAGGTCCGTGAAATTGTAGATGGTTTTAGGTCGCAACAAATTCCATGTGATGCCATTTATTTGGACATTGATTATATGGATGGCTACCGCTGTTTTACCTGGAATAAAAAATACTTTCCAGATCCTAAAAAAATGATCAAGGATTTGGCCAATGTGGGTATGAAAACCGTGGTAATGATTGACCCAGGAATTAAAGTAGATGATAATTATTGGGTGTTTAAAGAGGGCAAGGAAAAGAATTATTTCTGTCGCCGAAGTGATGATTATTTTATGGAAGGCCATGTGTGGCCAGGTCGTTGCCAATTCCCCGATTTTACCAATCCAGAAGTGAGAGAATGGTGGGGCGGTTTGTATAAAGAGTTGGTGGATATGGGCGTGGCTGGATTTTGGAACGATATGAACGAGCCAGCGGTGTTTGGTTCGGGCACTTTTCCAAATGATGTGAGACATAACTACGATGGCTATAGGGGTTCGCACCGTAAGGCACATAACATTTACGGTATGCAAATGGTGCGTTCTACTTATGAAGGTTTAAAAAAATTACAACGCAATAAACGTCCTTTTACCATTACCAGGGCAGGTTACTCGGGCATGCAACGCTATGCTTCGGTGTGGACAGGAGATAACGTAGCTACTTGGGAACACCTTAAAATTGCTAATATTCAATGCCAGCGCATGTCTATTTCGGGTGTGCCATTTTGCGGTACCGATATTGGTGGTTTTAGTGGCGAGCCTGATGGCGAATTATTTACCCGTTGGATACAATTAGGCGTGTTTTCGCCATTTATGCGTGCCCACTCGGCGGGTGATACTCGCGAGCGTGAGCCTTGGAGCTTTGGTGAGCCTTTTACGAGCGTGAACCGTAAGTTTATTGAGTTGCGCTACAAATTGATGCCCTATATCTATTCGGTATTTTGGGAGCATCACCGCTATGGTTTCCCAATTTTGCGACCGCTGGCAATGTTGGAGCAGGAAATTTTGTCGAACCACTTCCGTCAGGATGAGTTTACTTTTGGCGATAAGATTTTAGTTTGTCCAGTATTGGAACAGGGGGCTACTTCACGTCGCATTTATTTGCCAAAAGGTAAATGGTTTAACTATTGGACCCTTGAACTATTGGAAGGCGGCAGCGAATATGTAGTAGATACACCGTTAGATACCATGCCTTTGTTTGTAAGGGCGGGAACGGTAATGCCAGAGTATCCCGTAATGCAGTACGTAGGTGAAAAAACTATTGATGAGGTTTGGTTGAACGTTTATTATTCGGATTATGAAGTGAACTCGTTCATGTATGAAGACCACGGCGATACTTTTGCTTACGAACAGGATATTTATTTGGAGAAGAAGTTTAGCGCAAAAGGAAACGATAGTAGTTTTACCATCGAACAAACCATTGATGGTCTTTATACACCAAATTACGAACTCTATGATTTTCGCATCATTGCCTTGCCATTTAACGTAGGTAAGGTTTGGGTTGATGATAAGGAAGTAAGCGATTTTGTGGTGAATGAGCGAGGAATATTAAGGTTTAAATCGAATAAAAACTTCTCGAAAATCAAGATCATTAAAGGATAAATTAAAGTTGAACCTACGAGGTTTTTAAAACCTCGTAGGTTTTGCTTCATAAAAGTTTAAATCATTTGAGATGTATCAAAAGCTGAAAATCCTGTATTTGCATCATTTCAAATTGGTCTTTGTCCTCAACTTTTGTCTAAGCCTATTTTTCCTCAATTTATTTTATTTAAAAGGTTTTGACAAGGTAAATCTCTACAATCTTGCTATCGGCTTTAAATTGTTGGGATATGCCACTACTGTGGGTATAGAGAAGCTCTTCTTTGGTTATCGGATTTTCTATTATTATAATCTGAATATCGGTTACAGAAGGGTTTTAGGCTATTTCTTTTTGCTCGATGCTTTCCTATTTACAGCGCTATTAATTTTTTGTTGGCTATGGCAGAACTTCATGTAGATAGTGTAGCCCATAGTTTTGGAGCGCATAGCGTATTAAATAACGTATACCTCAAATGTAGCGCGGGAGAAGTAGTTGGGGTACTTGGGCGTAATGGAAGCGGTAAATCAACTTTGTTAAAGATTATTTTTGGGAGTATTAAACCCAATTATAAATTTATTAGGATTGATGGTGAGCTTGTGCAAAAAGGTTATTTAAGTCATAAAATTGCCTATCTGCCACAAGGTTATTTTTTGCCACAATACCTTAGTTTGGAACTTTTGGCCAATCTGTATGTTAACAAGTATAGGAAGCAGTTGCTTGCCATCGATTTGTTTAGAGAGCACTTGAAAATGAGAATAGGTGATTTATCGGGAGGACACAGAAGATTAGCAGAAGCCTTATTGATGATTTATAGTGATGCCAAATATATTTTATTGGACGAGCCTTTTGCTCAATTAGCTCCATTGATTTCTGAACAACTTAAACACCACATTCGGGAACTTTTGCCAGAAAAGGGCTTTATAGTGACTGATCATGATTACCAACAAATTCTAGATGTATCATCTAGAGTAGTACTTATCCATAACGGATGTAATTACAATATCGGTCATACAGATGATTTGATATTACATGGTTATTTGCCTGCTCATTTTGTTTAATCTTAGCTTAAAATTGATAGCTTTATAATATGCCGAAAAAGAAACAGACTCACCTAGAAACAAAAAGCAAAGTAGTTCAATCTGCTGAAAATGCTTTTGAAAAATATCAATCTCCAGTTTGGCAGCACAGTCTTTTAACTGATTTTGATGTTTCATTATTTCTTTTGGGCAAGCATTTTAAGTTGTACGAAAAAATGGGGGCACACCTTTGTACCGTTAACGGGGTTGATGGGGTGTACTTTGCCGTTTGGGCACCAAATGCTCAAAAGGTCTACGTAATGGCCAACTTTAATGCCTGGAACCGCGAAAGCCATTTGCTTTTTAACCGTTGGGATGAATCGGGGATTTGGGAAGGATTTATTCCTCACTTAAAGAAAGGTGAAGTTTATAAATATTTTGTGAAGGGTTTTGATGGCTCTGAAGTAGAAAAAAGCGATCCTTATGCTTTACACGCCGAACATCCGCCACGTAAAGCTTCCATTGTTTGGGATACTGATTATGTTTGGAAGGATAAAGCATGGATGAACAAACGGGAAAAGAAAAACGCGTTAGACCAACCGATTTCTGTTTACGAGGTACATTTAGGTTCATGGCAACGTGACCCTGCAGATCCAGAAAGGGTATTGAGCTATGGAGAGGTTGCTGCGGCTTTAGTGCCTTACGTGCTAGAAATGGGATTTACCCATGTGGAGTTTCTGCCTGTAATGGAATATCCCTACTATCCTTCATGGGGCTATCAGGTGACGGGCTATTATGCGGCGAGTTCTCGCCATGGATCGCCACAAGATTTGATGTTCCTGATTGAAGAACTACACAAAAATAATATTGCCGTTATTTTGGACTGGGTACCTTCACATTTTCCTGGGGATAGTAATGGCTTGTACCATTTTGACGGTACGCATTTGTACGAGCACTCGGATATGCGCAAAGGTTTTCATCCCGATTGGAAATCGTACATCTTTAACTACGATAGAAATGAGGTTAGATCTTTCTTGATCAGTAATGCCATGTTTTGGCTGGATAAATACCATTTGGATGGTTTAAGGGTTGATGCCGTGGCCTCGATGTTATATTTTGATTTTAGTAGGGAGGAAGGCGAATACGGAACCAATGAATATGGTGGCACTGAAAATTTAGGAGCGGTAAAGTTTCTCAAAGATATGA